>JAEZZU010000333.1 GCA_023418355.1 Pseudomonadota bacterium
AGCCACCACAGCGTTGGATCAGGCGGTCGGCAAGTGTCGATTTGCCGTGGTCAATGTGCGCAATGATGGAAAAATTTCGGATGTGCTTCATCAACGATAAGCGTTTGTAATTAAAGAGAAAGCGTGATCAGTGCAAGAAAAAAAGGGCGCGTCTGATGTTGACGCACCCTGAACCAACAATCTCTGGCAACTGCGATGAGGTTGGACGGTCAATTGTAGGCAAAACTGCCCAAAAACCAAGCATCCATTTGCTATGACTCGGGCATTCCAATATGCCCCGAACGCCATTTTCCACAAGTTAACCACAGATTCCATGTAGGCAGACCTTGCACCAGAGCAGCACTACCAGGCGCTGCATCTGCAGCAAGTGCTCGCTCGTCTCAGTCCGTGACCGCGCTCTGAAGCGGCCATTCTACCCAAGCACTCCCCTTGTCATACATTCACCCACAGACTCATCCCTACGTCTTGGCATGCACCGAAGACGCAGGGATGTCCAGTTGACGAATTAAGGGGTGTTGCGGGGGCGGATGAGCACATACTGTGTCCACTCGCCACGACGCACCAGCACGTTCACAGGCTTGGTCAGATCGGCCTTGGCCAGCGCAGCTTCAAAGCTCTTGATGCCTGTCACTTCCTGATTGGCCACCGCCAGAATCACATCCCCTTCGCGCAGGTTGGCACGTGCTGCAGCACCCGAGGCAGTCAGTACGCGCACACCGCCCTTGACGCCCAGCTCCTTTTGCTGCGCTGCGGTCAGGTCACCAACCACCAGGCCCAGCTTCTTGGCTGTCGCCGTGGCGATGGAGCCGGAGTCTGCAGGCTCATCACTCTGTGCCTGTGCGACCTGTTCAGGTTCGACCTCGGCCACCACGATGGACAGGTCTCGAATCTGACCACGACGGAACACGGAGATCGCGGCCTTGCTGCCGGGCTTGGTGTTGCCCACCATGCGTGGCAGATCGGCCACCTTCTCAATGTCCTTGCCGTCGTATTTCACGATGATGTCGCCAGCCTCGATGCCAGCCTTGGCAGCGGGCGAATCAGGTTCGACCGCAGACACCAGTGCACCCTGCGCCTTGCCCAGACCGATGGACTCGGCCACATCCTTGGTCACGGCACCGATCTGCACACCGATACGGCCACGCGAGACCTTGCCGGTAGCGCGCAGCTGGTCGCTCACGCGCACAGCCTCATCGATAGGGATGGCAAAGGAAATACCCATAAAGCCACCGGAGCGCGAATAGATCTGGCTGTTAATGCCCACCACTTCGCCATGCATATTCAGCAAGGGGCCACCGGAGTTACCGGGGTTAATGGCCACGTCGGTCTGGATAAATGGCAGGTAATCGCCTGTATCACGCTGCTTGGCCGAAACAATACCGGCAGTCACGGTGTTTTCCAGACCAAATGGCGAGCCAATCGCCATCACCCATTCACCCACCTTGAGGTTATTGACATTGCCAATTTTCACGGCGGGCAGGTCCTTGGCGTCGATCTTGACCACGGCCACGTCGGTGCGCTTGTCGGCCCCCACGATCTTGGCCTTGAACTCGCGCTTGTCAGCCAGTGTCACGATCACTTCGCTGGCACCGTCCACCACGTGGGCATTGGTCATCACATAGCCATCAGGGCTGACGATAAAGCCGGAGCCCACGCCGCTGGGGCGTACTTCTTCGTCACCCTCAGGCGCAGGGCCTGGGCGGCCCTGGCGTGGTGCATTGGGCATGGGCAGACCAAAGCGGCGGAAGAACTCCAGCATTTCCTCATCCATGCCGCCCGAGGCCATGGGGTTGCTGCGCACTTTTTCAGCAGTGCGGATATTCACCACGGCAGGCCCTACCAGATCCACGAGCTGTGTGAAGTCGGGCAGGCCCGTCACCACAGGCGCAGCTGCCGCCTGTGCATGCGCGGCAGGCAGCACATTGGCGCTGACGCTGTCTTTCCAAGCCACAGAGCCTGCGCCGGCTGCAATACCTACAGCCAAAATCGCAGCATAAATAGATTTCATTTTCATCGAAGGCATTTTCTACAAGTCCTTTTCAAAATCTCTTTCTGCACAACGTGCAGCTGCATACTCAGAAATAAAAGACCAGTGATTAGTTCCCAGCTTTATAAACCGTTTACATAAATACAGTTTTCTTTGCAGTAAAGCCCGGATATAAAAAAAAGAGCGTCTTGCGCACGCTCTTTCTATGTTTCAGCATCTTTTGAACTGGAATTCCTTATTCATCCAGCGCAAAGCGCTCACTTTTTTGCAATCACTGCAGACTTGGACTTCACTTGTTGCCTGTTTGTGCACCGCTGCGCGCTGCAAAGCTGGCATTGCGCAGGAACTCCGCAGGCGTCTGCAGCGAGGGGCGGCTCGCATATTGCTGGTGGTTGGCCAGCAGCGCATCCAGCTTGGGGTCACGCAGCACATCACCTTCACCGGTGGCTATCAGCACGGGGGTGCTGATGCTGGCAGGTGCTACCGCCATCTGCGCACCCTGCGGTGCATTGACGCTGCCCAGCAGATTCCAGCCCAGTGCAGCCACGGCAGCCACGGTGGCAAAGCTGGCCGCCACCTTCCAGCGGAATACCGAGCTGTTCGCGGCTGGGTCGCGCAGCGGCACCACGCGCTCCTGCGTCTGCGCCATGCCGGTGGTCACCTGCTCCAGCTGCGAAGAAGCCAGCTGCAGCGGAGGCTCCTGGGCCAGCTTTTCGCGCAGACCGCTGAGCAAATCGTGCTGGCTGTGGTGCGCCAGATCAGGCGAGCGCAGCACATCCCCCACGAGATGGTAGATCTCCCAGCTTGCGCAGCCTTCGGCAGACTCTGCGCACGCCAAGGCCTGCTCCAGTTCTTCACCGTGCAGCTCGCCATCCACCAAGGCAGACAGCAGTTCCTTGTTCATTTGTTGTTCCATCATGGGTTCACCTGCTCACTGGCTGTAGACCAATATCCTTTTCTCACCATCGCTTGCCACTCTGGCGTTCCAGCAAAGGCTTGACCTTGGCGGAAATCGCTTCGCGTGCGCGAAAGATTCGCGAACGCACCGTACCAATCGGACAGTTCATGGCAGCCGCAATTTCCTCATAGCTCAAGCCTTCAATTTCACGCAATGTCACGGCCTGGCGCAAGTCTTCGGGCAAAGCATCCATGGCTGCATTGACGGCTGCCGCAATCTCCTGCGCAGCCATGACAGTCTCTGGCGTTTCGTCTGTACTTGGTTCGTTGCGGGCACGAAAAGTTTCATCATCGTCCTCGCCAACATGTAACGCGCTCTCCAGCATGACGGGGTCGCGCTTCATCTCCACCAGTGTCTTCTTGGCGGTATTGACGGCAATGCGGTAGAGCCACGTATAGAACTGCGCTTCACCCCGGAACTGGTGCAGCGCCCGGTAGGCACGCAGAAAAGTTTCCTGGGCAATGTCCTGTACCAGATCGGCGTCGCGCACCATGCGGGCAATCAGGCGCTCAATACGGCGCTGGTACTTGATGACCAGCAGCTCATACGCACGCTGATCTCCCGCAACGGTACGTTCTACCAGTTGCAGATCGCTGTCAGAGGAAAGAGGAGGCGCAGAGGCAGAATTCATGAAAGCGAAGGTTCTCGCAGAGGGCATCGTGCCGCACAGCGCTAAAGCGGTTATGCAGCCCCGGACTGTTGGTGGGGTTGCGACAGATAAGCTGATGAATATACCGCACGGCGCAAATCCAGCCAGCGCTCAGGTGCCCATTTTTTCTCGAGCAGTACATGGCAGGTGCCCCCCTGCTGCGGCTCAAGCCGCAGCACCAGCAACTGCTGCATATCGGCAATCACCTGCAGGGACGCCAGCACAGAACTGCTGCTCTCATCCCGAACCAACATCCAGGACTTCCCATCCCAGTGCAGATGCCCTTGCGGCCAGCGCAGCAGGCTATGGCGCACGGCCCAGACGGCCATCACCCAGCTCACAACAGCGACTGAGGCTGGCAAGCGCCAGTCCTCCTCCGCGCCGCGCCAGAGCCACATCAGCAGTACTGCGGCAGTCAGCACGGTTGCCCACTTCCAGATCCGCCACAGCAGCACGGGGCGCAGCAGCGGATAGTGCACGGCAGGACTGTGGCGAGCGCTCATGGGCAACCTCATGCGAACAAAACAAAACCCGCCTGAGCCTTGCAGCCACAAGCGGGTTGAGTCACAAAGAAGGCATCTTCACACCTTCTTGCTACATGCTTAGATGCGCTTGAAGATCAGCGATCCGTTGGTGCCACCAAAGCCAAAGTTGTTCTTCAGTGCCACGTCGATCTTGGCATCTCGCGCCACATTGGCGCAGTAGTCCAGATCGCAGTCAGGATCCTGATTCACCAAGTTGATGGTGGGAGGAATCTTCTGGTCATGGATGGCCATGACGGTAAAGACGCTCTCAATACCACCAGCGCCGCCCAGCAGGTGACCTGTCATGGACTTGGTCGAGCTGACCACGGTCTTGTAGGCCGCGTCGCCCAGCGCTGCCTTGATGGCGTTGCTTTCGTTCTTGTCGCCCAGAGGGGTCGATGTGCCGTGTGCGTTCAGATAGTTGATCTGATCGGGGTTCACACCGGCATTGCGCATGGCGTTGAGCATGGCGCGGCGTGGGCCGTCCATATTGGGCGCAGTCATGTGACCTGCGTCAGCGCTCATACCATAGCCGCCCAGCTCGGCGTAAATCTTGGCGCCGCGTGCCTTGGCGTGCTCGTACTCTTCCAGCACCAGCACACCAGCGCCTTCGCCCAGCACAAAGCCGTCGCGGTCCTTGTCCCAGGGGCGCGATGCGGCCTTGGGGTCGTCATTGCGCGTAGACAGTGCACGCATGGCAGCAAAACCGCCGATACCCAGCGGGGAAACGGTCGATTCAGCGCCACCGGCGATCACGATGTCCGCGTCGCCGTATTCAATCATGCGTCCAGCCTCACCGATGCAGTGCAGGCCAGTGGTACAGGCAGTCACCACCGAGAGGTTTGGACCCTTGAAGCCATGACGCATGGAAACGTGACCAGCGACCATATTGATAATGGAAGCGGGCACGAAGAATGGGGTGATGCGGCGGGGGCCGCGATTGGACAACTCAATTTGAGTGTTCTCGATCAGGGGCAAGCCCCCGATGCCAGACCCAATCACGCAACCGATGCGGGTAGCAAGGTCATCGGACAAGGCCTCGCCCGTAGGCAGACCTGCATCCTTCACAGCTTGATCCGCAGCCGCGATGCCATAGTGGATAAAGGTATCCATGGAGCGCGCATCCTTGGCGCTCATGTACTCCTCTACATTGAATCCCTTGACCTCGCCTGCAATCTGGCAGGAGAAGTTAGAGGCATCAAACTTGGTGATGCGGTCAATACCGGACTGGCCGGCCAAAAGA
>JAEZZU010000358.1 GCA_023418355.1 Pseudomonadota bacterium
CTACCGCGAGAGCCTGTCGCGCTTTGTCTACCA
The DNA here is from genome assembly GCA_023418355.1 of Pseudomonadota bacterium. Classification (GTDB taxonomy): domain Bacteria; phylum Pseudomonadota; class Gammaproteobacteria; order Burkholderiales; family Burkholderiaceae_C; genus Comamonas. The sequence goes on from JAEZZU010000358.1 coordinate 34, forward strand.
GACCAGCATGATCATGCGCCCCGTGTTTGCAGCGGCCAAGGCCAGCCTGCAGCGCGTGGCCTATGCCGAAGGTGAAGACGAGCGCGTGCTGCGTGCCGTACAGGTGGTGGTGGAAGAAGGTCTGGCCAAGCCCATTCTGATTGGCCGCCCTGCCGTGATCGAAGCGCGCATTGCCAAGGCTGGTCTGCGCCTGCAAGCCGGTGTGAACTACGAGGTGTGCAACCCCGAAGACGACCCACGCTTCCGCCAGTACTGGGAGGCTTACCACCGCCTGATGGGCCGCAACGGCATCACCACCGAAGGTGCCAAGGCAGCCGTGCGCCGCTCCAACACCATCATCGCTGCGCTGATGGTGCACCTGGGCGATGCGGATGCCATGCTGTCCGGTCTGGTCGGTCGCTTTGACCGCCACCTGGCACACATCGAAGAAGTGTTTGGCGTACAGCCCGGCGTAGACCGCATGGCCACGGTGAACGCCGTGATGCTGGAAGACCGTACCCTGTTCATCGCTGACACCTACATCAACGAAGACCCCACCGCGGAAGAGCTGGCCCAGATCGCCAAGCTGGCCGCCGACGAAGTGGCACGCTTTGGCCTGCCACCCAAGGTGGCTTTCCTGTCGCACAGCAACTACGGCTCTTCGACCCGCAAGTCGGCGCTGAAGATGCGCGAAGCGCGCAACCTGTTTGCCGCTGCCAACCCCGGCATCGAGTGCGATGGCGAAATGCACGGCGACGCAGCGCTGGACGAGAAGGTGCGTGAGCGCACCGTGTTCGACAGCACGCTGCACGGCGAAGCCAACATCCTGATCTGCCCCAACCTGGACGCAGCCAACATCCTGTTCAACGTGCTCAAGACCACTTCGGGCCACGGCACGACCATTGGCCCCATGCTGATGGGTGCCAACGCTTCTGCCCACGTGCTGACACCTTCTGCCACCGTGCGCCGCGTGGTGAACATGACAGCCCTGGCAGCCGCACAGGCGATTGCACGCAAGGCATAAGCCTTTTTCAGCTGCAGCAAAAAGCCCCTGGCAGTGCGCCAGGGGCTTTTTTATTGCACTCTTGTAAAAAGAGCTGTCAGCGCTGATGAATGCTTGTTTTCAGGCAAAAAACATATTGAAACCCAGATAACACCAGCGCTGGGCGCTCACATTTCATCAATGGCCGTAGCTGCACTGCCTGCTTTGACCTGAGCCTTGCCTTCCTCCGCCTCGATAGCAAAACGCTCGCGGCACGTCACGTAAAAGCTCGCACCAAACCGGCCAACGGGAAAATAGTCCTGCAGCTTCACGCGCCACTTTTCGGTGTCCACCAGCCCATCGCGCACGGCCAGCCACTGCACACGGCCAATGAACACATAGCGGCTGTCGGTTTCCATCACCTCGTGCAGCACGCACTCAAATGCCACGGGGGCTTCGGCAATGCGCGGCACCTGCACGCTGTGTGAGGCCGTGGTGCTCAGGCCCGTATACGCCAGCTCGCTCTCGTGCACAGGCAGTCTGTCCCCACAACGGTGCATGGCGGCGGCAATGGGCTCATCGGCCAGGTGCACCACAAATTCCTTGGTGCGCAGAATGTGCGCGGCCGTGTCCTTGAGCTGGCCGTCTTGCAGCTTGTTGATGCTCAGCATCACCACCGGCGGGTCTTCCCCCACCATGTTGAACATGCTGAACGGCGCGGCATTCACCGTGCCGTCTTCGCCCAGCGTGGTCACCAGCGCAATCGGGCGCGGCACGATCAGGCTGGCCATGAGCTTGTAGCGCTCGTAGGCACCGAGCGTAGAGAAATCAATTTCCGTCATTCCTGGCTTTCTTCATCTTGCGTATGCCGCGCAGTGCCGCAACTTGCATGCCAATTCTGTATGCAATCTGGTATTGATCTTGCTCAAAGGAGACACCCTCAACCCTTTGATTGCCTGGATTTATGCGCAAACGCCAATTTCTGCAAACCGCCGCAGCCGCCCTGCTCGCCTGCTCCGCTTTCTCTAATGCCTTTGCGCAGAACACACCGCTGAAGTTCCAGCTGGACTGGCGCTTTGAAGGCCCGGCTGCCTTCTTTGTGCACCCCGAGCAAAAAGGCTACTTCAAGGAAGTGGGCCTGGATGTGAACGTGGAAGCAGCCGCTGGAGCAGGTGCCATTCAGCGCGTAGCCTCTGGCACACACGATCTGGGCTTTGCCGACATGGCGGCGCTCATGGAGTTCCACGCCAACAACCCCGACGCGCCCATCAAGCCCGTGGCCGTCATGGTGATCTACAACACCACACCGGCTTCGGTGATGGCGCTCAAAAAATCCGGCATCACCAAGGCGGCCGATCTGACCGGCAAAAAGATGGGTGCCCCCATTTTTGATGCGGGCCGCCGCACCTTCCCCATCTTTGCGCAGGCCAATGGCGTGGGCGATGTGCAGTGGACCACCATGGACCCCCCACTGCGCGAAACCATGCTGGCGCGCGGCGACTTGGATGCTGTGACCGGCTACACCTTCACCAGCTTGCTCAACCTGGAAGCGCGTGGGGTGAAACGTGAAGACATCGTCGTGCTGCCCTACGCCACGCACGGCGTGCAGCTGTACGGCAACGTCATCATTGCCAGCCCCAAGCTGATTGCCGAAAAGCCCGAGGCGCTGCAAGCATTCCTCAAAGCTTTTGCCAAGGGTGCCAAGGAAGTGGTGGCCCAGCCTGAAGCAGCCATTGCCTCGCTCAAGGCCAAGGACGGTCTGGTCAATGTGCCGCTCGAAGTCAAACGCCTGCAGCTGACGCTGGAAACCGCGGTGGACAGCGAAGGCGCACGCAAGGAAGGCTTTGGCCAGGTCAACCCCGAGCGCCTGCAGCTCATGGCGGAACAGGTCGCCCAGGCGTATGCGACCAAGAACCCCATCCCCGTCCACGCGGTCTGGAATGGCAGCTTCCTGCCCAGCGCGGCAGAATTGGACGTTTTGCCCAAGCGTTAAGCAACGCTCTGAATAAAAGAGCTGCTTGCGCTTGATATTCATAGATTTCAGATAGTTTTCTATCTGAAAGCATTTATTTTCTTGCGCAAGCAGCTTCTTTTTTCTGAGCACCCATGTCCAAACTGGTCCGCATCGAAACCCAAGACCTGAGCCAGGCCACGCCCGGCAAGCCCAGCCGCCCCATCAGCGGCAACACCACCTATCTGACGCTGGAGAGCTTCACCGCCAGCAACGACCAGCTCAGCAGCGGTGTATGGGAAGCCACCGCCGGATCGTTCCGCTCCAACTGCGCAGGCTATGTGGAGTTCTGCCACATCCTAGAAGGCAGCTGCCGCGTGGTGGACCCCGACGGCACCAGCCACAGCTTCTGCGCCGGTGACAGCTTTGTGCTGCCCGAAGACTTTACCGGCCACTGGGAGGTCGACGAGCGCGTGAAAAAGGTCTTTTTCATTGCCCAGACCAGCACCCCAGACGCATAAGCATCAAGCTTTGCGGATACCCACGGCAACAGATTTCTGATAGCTGTTTACGCTTGTTGCAGTGCGACATTTTTCGCATAACAAAACCAAAAATCGCAGCCTGAAAAATCAGTGGATTTCTACGTAATATCCACATGACTGATTGCTGTAAAGCACACTTTTCATCCACTCTTATAAAAGAGTTGAGGGTTAGTATTTAAGGGAAGACGCCAATTCACAAGCTGGAATCCGATCCAGACCGGCGTCACCCCATGATTTGCCCACAAGGCATAACCCCAAAGACGAGGAGTGGAAATGTTCAGAAGAACCGTTTTGGCTGCCACCGCTGCACTGGCAGTGGCTGCAGGTCTGCCCAGCCTGGCCCACGCGAAAGATCCATGGCCTACCAAGACCATCACCTTGGTTCAGCCCTATGCTCCTGGCGGCACCAGCGACATGCTGGCGCGCATCGTTGCGCTGGAGCTGGAAAAGCGCATCGACGCCACCGTGATCGTTGAAAGCAAGCCCGGCGCCAACGGCAACATCGCCACCACCTTCGTCAGCCGCGCCAAGCCCGATGGCGGCACCTTCCTCGTCGGCTCCAGCAGCCCCGTGGTGATCTCGCCCACGCTGTACAAGAGCGTGCCCTACGATCCCCGTGCGGACCTGACTCCCATCACCCCCATCGCCAAGGCCCCCTTCCTGCTGGTGACGGGTGCGACCTCCGGCATCAACTCCGTGGAGCAACTGGTGGAACAGATCAAGGCCGACAAAGTGAACTTCGGCTCCGCCGGTGCAGGCTCGCCCCAGCACATGATTGCCGAGATGTTCCACATGCAGATCAAGGCCAAGGCTCCGCACATCCCCTACAAGGGCTCAGCCCCCCTGATCATTGCGCTGATGGCCAACGAAGTGCAGTACGGCATCGACAACCCCGTGCCCCTGAAGCCCCAGATCGACGGCGGCAAGATCAAGGCCCTGGCCATCACCAGCAAGCACGCTTCGCCCAAGTTCCCTGGCGTCAAGAGCCTGCACGAGCTGGGCTACACCGACTTTGAAGTCGAGCCCTGGTACGGCATGATCGGCTCCAAGGGCCTGCCCAAGGAACTGGCTGAACGCATGAACGGCTATGTGCGCGACATCCTGGCGCAGGACGATGTCAAGCAGAAGATCTCCAACCTCGGCGCCGAAGCCTATAGCCTGAGCAACGAAGAGTTCCGCACCCTGATCGATGCAGACATCCAGCGCTGGGGTGAAGCCGTCAAGGCCTCCGGCGCGACCGCAGACTAAGCGCCCCTTGCACACCGCCTTCCCCCGAAGGCGGTTTTTTCAGGCTGCTTTCAGCGCACAAAATCTGCCATGAAAGCCCGTATCCTTGTGTAGAATACGCAGCTTCCGGAGGTTTGGGTGAGTGGTTTAAACCAGCAGTCTTGAAAACTGCCGAAGGAGTGATCCTTCCGTGAGTTCGAATCTC
>JAEZZU010000371.1 GCA_023418355.1 Pseudomonadota bacterium
TCAGTGAAACACCTAAATCACGCACGGCAAGGGCGTAAGTCATACAGGCTACAAGCGATTGCGGATCGGGTTCTATGGGCGAAATTACGTAATCCATATCTACCGTTAAGCCTACCAATGCCGTATCATCAGCTCTGCCGGGCAAATCGAAAAAGACATAGTCGAACTTTTCGTTAGAATGCTTTGCCAAAAAGCTTTCGGCATCTTGCAAAGCTCTTTCAGACGTGCTTTTTAGAATACGATAGGCAGGTTTGCCGAAACTCTCAAAATGTTTTTTCATTCGCTCCAACAGTGCGGAATTGCCATTTTGAACGGTCTGTTTGTCTCTTTCCCGCATATTGAAAAAGCTGTATTGCGAAAAATCGCAATCAACGACAAATAGATTGATTTTTTTCTCGTAATACAGGTAGCTTGCCAAAATTTCGGCAATGCTGCTTTTACCCACGCCACCTTTCAGTGAACCGAAACCGACGTAAACAGGTTTGTGCTTTTGTTCATTCTTTTGTTCTTGCATAATTTTCTGTTTTTAGCCCCCTAAATCCCCCAAGGGGGACTTTCAGGGAATGATGTTTGTTTTATGGTTTATTATTGTATTCTTAATTTCTTTTCTATGCGTTCTTGAATTATCGTATTCACTCTTTTATTCTTTTGTTTCCGTATCCTTTCTTGTGTGCTTGCATTCTTGCATAACTGCATTATTTTGTGCTTGCACAATTGCACAAAAGCATTATTTCACAAAGAAAATATCGTATGCACTCTTATATTCACTCTTTTGTTCATTTATTCTCTTATGCTTTTCTTTATTCTTACACAAAGAAAAGCGATAATAGAGCAAAAACAAGGCTTCGATTGACTACACTTTCTTAGGCTTTCTTTGGATGGAAACAAACCTGTCTGTTGCTACAAAATAGCGACGTAACTTTGCATCGGATAAGTTCACATCGTTTCCGAACAACTGTTTTTGGGCAGTCATCGCATAAATTCCGACTGCCTTGATAGCTTTTCAATACGTTTAATTCGGCAAGGTGTACTTTTGTCCGACAACGCGCTGCTTAGCCGACAAAAGTTCCTTGCCCCGGTGCGGGGATGTGAAGTTTACTCCAAAGTCGTAACCTAAAACCTAAATCTATACAATGATGAAAAAACAAGAGATTGAAAACAGTACATCGTTTCGCTATTATCTGCGATTAAACGAAAGGGACAATGCCCGATTTCTCGACCTGTTCGAGCGGTCAGGTGCAAAAAGCAAGTCGGATTTTATTCGTCATCGGATTTTTCAAACGCCTTTTCGAGTGATTTCTCACGATGCTTCCGCCGTCGATTTTTACGTGCGATTGACCCATATCAATGCTCAAATTCGTAAAATAGGTGTACTGCATAATCAGGCTGTTCGCTCGATTAACGTCTATCATTCGATAAATACCGCTCGTGTTTTATTGGCAAAATTGGAAACCTATCAAGAGAAAACTACATCGCTTTTGGAAGAGAGCATCCGTTTAACCGAAGAATTTAGTGTGAAATGGTTGCCGAAATAACTGCTCCGATTAGCCTGAAAAATGTATTGGGATACAACTTCGCCAAGGTAAAAGCGGGAACGGCTTCGGTTATTCTTACTTCGCTTTTGAGCGTGGACGAGAACGGCAAAACAGACTTGTTTCGTGCATTGGCAGATATGGAAAACCGTTTGCCGTCGGGTATTCGCACCAAAAAGCCTGTATTTCATTGCTCAATTAATCCGCATCCGAATGATGTATTGACAGACCAACAATTACAAAATATCGCTTCGGAATATATGGAACGAATGGGTTATGGAAATCAGCCTTTTATCGTATTTAAGCACAACGATATTGCTCGTGAGCATATTCATATTGTATCGCTTCGGGTAGATAGTTTCGGAAAAAAACTCCCACACGCTTTTGAAGGTAGACGAAGCAAGAAAATAACCGATGATTTGGAACTGAAATACGGTTTAATACCGAGCGAAAGTCGTAAAAAACCGCAAAAAGATATTGCCGTAAAGGAAATTAAATCGGCAGATATAAATAATGGGAATGTTCGTGAACAGATTTCCGATGTGGTTCGGGCTGTACTGAAACGATACGCTTTTCAGTCGCTCGGCGAGATGAATTTGATTTTATCCCGATACAATATTTCCGTAGAAGAAGTACGAAAGGAATACAAAGGTAAACAGTACGACGGTTTGGTCTATGCCATAACCGACAAAGACGGGAATAAATTGATGTCGCCTTTGCATGCGAGTAAAATCGGGCGTGGAACGGGATTTAGCGCTGTTTCACGTCATTTTGAAAAATCGAAAGCGGTTATCAAAGAGAAAGCTCCTTTGCTTCGTAATGCGATTATTGAAACAATGAAAACTTCGCCTGATAAAGAGCAATTTTTGACAGCAATGAAGGCTCACGGTATTGATGTGGTTTTTCGTCAAAACGAAGAAGGACGAATTTACGGTGTTACGTTTATTTCGGATAGTTTGGGTGTGGTCGCCAATGGTTCACGATTGGGCAAAGGCTATTCGGCTAACGTGTTTAACGACTATTTTACAAGCGGTAAAAATCCGTTTTTAGACTATTCTAAACAAGAGATTGATACGGCGAAACAAATCAATACAGAAAAAGAACTTTCTGCGAATCAAGCTATCGAAGAAGAACTATTTTACGAAGAGTTTTCCGAAAACAGTGATTTGCCGATTACCGTTCACGGTATCGATTACAGAGAGTTGGCTTTTCAACGTAAGTTGAGAAACAAATACGGAAAACTGAAAATAAACAGAAAAAGAAGAAAACTATAAGGATTATGCAACAAGAAGACGATTTAAGGGGACTCGCCAAAACAATGGAATTTATGCGAGCCGTAAGTATTTTATTCGTGGTTATTCACTGTTATTGGTATTGCTACGAAGCATTCCGGGAATGGAACGTAACGATTGGTGTATTAGACAGAATCTTGATGAATTTTCATCGAACGGCAGGATTGTACAAACATCCGCTGATTACGAAATTCTTTTCAGTGCTGTTTTTGGCTTTATCCTGCTTGGGAACAAAAGGCGTAAAAACCGAGAAAATCACGTGGACGAAAATTTGGATTGTGTTGGGTTTCGGCATTGTGCTGTTTTTTCTGAACTTTTGGATATTAGCATTGCCGATTGCCAAAACAGGCATTGCAGTATGGTATATTTTTACTCTTTCGGCAGGTTATATTTGTCTATTGATGGCAGGACTTTGGATTAGTCGCCTTTTGAAAAACAACCTGATGGATGATGTATTCAATACCGAAAACGAGAGCTTTATGCAGGAAACCCGATTGATGGAAAACCAATATTCGGTCAATCTGCCTACACGATTTTACTATAAAAAGAAGTGGAACAACGGTTGGATAAATGTGGTAAATCCGTTTCGGGCGACTATTGTTTTAGGAACACCCGGCTCGGGGAAATCGTATGCGGTGGTTAACAACTACATCAAGCAACAAATTGAAAAAGGCTTTTCGATGTATATTTACGATTTTAAGTTCGACGACCTTTCTACCATTGCTTACAATCATCTGCTGAAACATATTGATAAGTATGAAGTGCCACCGAAGTTTTACGTGATTAACTTCGATAATCCGCGCAAAAGCCACCGATGTAACCCGATAAATCCGCAGTTTATGACCGATATTTCGGATGCGTACGAAAGCGCTTATACCATTATGCTCAACCTGAACAAAACGTGGATACAGAAACAGGGCGATTTTTTCGTGGAAAGCCCGATTATTTTGTTGGCTGCCATTATTTGGTATTTGAAAATCTATGAAAACGGCAAATATTGCACTTTCCCACATGCTATCGAATTTTTGAACAAGAAATATGCCGATACTTTTACCATTCTTACGAGTTATCCCGAATTAGAAAATTACCTTTCGCCCTTTATGGACGCGTGGGAAGGCGGTGCGCAAGACCAGTTGCAAGGGCAGATTGCAAGTGCAAAAATCCCGCTGTCAAGAATGATTTCGCCGGCTCTCTATTGGGTAATGACTGGCGATGATTTTTCGTTGGATATTAATAATCCGAAAGAGCCGAAAATACTTTGCGTGGGCAATAATCCCGACCGCCAAAATATTTATTCGGCGGCCTTGGGATTGTATAATTCGAGAATTGTCAAGTTGATTAACAAGAAAGGACAGTTGAAAAGTTCGGTAATTATCGATGAGTTACCGACGATTTATTTTCGTGGATTGGATAACTTGATTGCCACGGCTCGAAGTAATAAAGTGGCTGTTTGTTTGGGATTTCAGGATTACTCGCAATTAACACGCGATTACGGCGATAAGGAAAGTAAAGTAATTCAGAACACGGTGGGAAATATCTTTTCGGGACAAGTGGTTGGCGAAACCGCCAAAACCTTATCGGAACGTTTCGGGAAAGTGTTACAGAAACGGCAGTCAATGACTATCAACCGGCAGGATAAATCGACTTCCATTTCCACGCAGATGGACAGCCTTATTCCGGCTTCAAAAATCAGTAATCTCACGCAGGGAATGTTCGTAGGTGCGGTATCGGATAACTTCGACGAACGCATTGAGCAGAAAATCTTTCACTGCGAAATCGTGGTGGACAATGCTCGTGTTGCTGCCGAAACAAAAGCTTACCAAAAAATCCCGGAAATTGTCTCTTTTACCGATGAAAACGGAAACGATACCATGCAACAAGACATAGAACGCAATTACAGACAAATAAAGGCGGATGTGGAGAATATCGTTTTATCTGAAATGGAACGGATTAGGAATGATGATAGTTTGAAGCATTTGGTAAAGGAATAGAGCAGTCTAATACCACAAATAAATTATTATCGTAGCCATTAGTACCGCCAAACTCCTGCTATAGTAAATAGTTTTTCGATTTAATCGTTTCAAGTGGGTGCGAAGTGTCAGATTGTGTCGTTCGATATGGTTGGTGGAGCGAAAAACGGTGCGATGTATTTTTCGGCTGATAAGATAGCCGTAGTTTTTCAGTTTATCGGTATAAATCATTTTGGCTTTCGATAGAAAAAGACTTTTAAGCACTACCGACAAGGTGCGGTTAGTGCGTCTGCCCACATTGAAAGCTACTACCTTGCGAGTTTCTCTATCCAAAGCGTACACTAACCAACGCAAACGGCTTTTCTTGCCGATAAATATACGCATCTCGTCCACTTCGTAGCTTTTGCCTATAGCAATAGGTGGTTGTTTGATTTTGCTTGCTATCAGCAAAATTCGTTTTAGCAAAGTGGTAACTGAAATCCCCAATACTCGTGCCGTGCTACGAATGCCCAATCCTTCTTTGGTTAGTTGAATAATTTTGTGATTGGTGTTGGGCATATAGGCTTTGTATCTGTAGTTCGTTATAAAACGTTTGTGACAATTCTTACATTGGTAACGTTGTTTACCTGTACTACTTTTACCACTTTTGATAATATTGTTAGAGTGGCAATGCGGACATAAAAACTCAACTCCCAATCTGGAGCATAAAGTACCGAAACGTTCTTGTAAACTCATTTTTTCATTGTTTTTAATCGTAAAAATAGCGAAAGGCAGAGAATATATCCCTGCCTTTATACCTATAGATTAAAATTATTGTTGATAATCAGATGATTTTTTTGACAACTCCCGATCTGGAGCATTACCCCAAAGTTATTTGAATGAGTTTTGCTACAAATTTAACCGTCGTTATTTTGGTGAAAGCCTTTTTGACAGGCTTATGATAGCTTCTGTTACATATAAAAACTCATTTGGGTAATATTGCGGATATTCA
>JAEZZU010000013.1 GCA_023418355.1 Pseudomonadota bacterium
TTCCGGGGGGTGCTGCAATCACTATCTGGCACGGGAACTCCCCCATCAACGCCCGTGCTACCACTGAACCAAAGGTATTCACCATGGCATCTGTCAACAAAGTCATTCTCGTCGGCAACCTGGGGCGTGACCCCGAAATGCGCACCTTCCCCAGCGGAGACCAGGTAGCCAACGTCACCATCGCCACCACCGACCGCTGGCGCGACAAGAACACCGGCGAAAACAAGGAAGCCACCGAGTGGCACCGCGTGGTGTTCAACGGCCGTCTGGCCGAAATCGTCGGCCAGTACCTGCGCAAGGGCAGCCAGGTCTATGTGGAAGGCAGCCTGCGCACCCGCAAGTGGACCGACCAGCAGGGCGTTGAGCGCTACAGCACCGAAATCCGCGCCGACAGCATGCAGATGCTCGGCGGCCGCCAGGGTGGCGGCATGGGTGGTCAGGGCCAGGGTTATGGCGATGACGCAGGCTACGGTGACAACGGCGGCTATGCCGCAGCCCCTGCCGCTCCCCGCCGTCCCGCAGCACCTGCTGCCCGCCCTGCAGCACCTCAGCAGCAGGCACCTGCCGCAGCACCCGCAGCCATGACACCTCCTCCCCAGCGCGCAGCCTCTGGCTTCGACGACATGGATGACGATATCCCGTTCTAAGACCTGATCCCTTACGGATACATGCACAAAAAAGCCTCTCAGGTATTGCGCCTGAGAGGCTTTTGGGTTTGTGGAGTTGGCTGACCGGCTACACCCCTGCGTGTGTATGTGCCAGCCATTCAGCCAAATGCTGCTGCACCCATACGGGTTGCAAAAATTCCTGCTCCAGTCTGCCGCAGCCTTGCTGGCCCAGCCATTGCGCCAACTCTTGCTCGTGCGGCAGCAAGTCATGCCAGTGCGTATCCAGTGTTGTGGAAACTGGCTCTGGCACGGCGTGCTGGGCGTGTGCCTCAAAGCTGTGGCGGTCCATCATCAAGGCATGCAGATGGGGCAGATGGCGGCGCGCCGTAGCCAGCATCTTCAGGCCCCAGCTGTCGATATCGCCCCAATAGCCCACCTGACGCTGCTGCAGCCAGGTGGCGCTGAGCCATTCCAGATCCAGCCCGGATCCCAGCACAGCCACCGTGCCGGGCAGCGTACGGGGCAGGTGGTGCGCACATTGCTCGTTTTCCACCAGCAGCAGCCTTTGCCCGGGCAGTGCCATGTGCTGCAGTTCCCGGGTGCTCAGGCGCAGACGGGGAAAAGGCAGCAGATCGGGCTGCAGGGGCAGCACCAGCAGCCAGTGGTCGGCGTCGTCGCAGGCACCAAGGAATGCGGTCAGCCCTTCGCGGCTGGCGGCGCCATCAAAGCGCTCGTCCAGCAGCAGCCTGAGCAGTGCGTCATGGCGCTCAAAAAACTTGCTGTCATTGCCCTGCAGCGCCAGGGCACGCAGGGGCTTGCCCTGGGCACATTGCGGGCCCAGTTCCATGGCCATGCGGGCGGCGGTGATGACGGCTTGCAGGGGTGTCTCCCGCCACAGCGCCAGTCGGCGTACCAGCACGTGGTGCAGCGCAGGATCGACCTGCGTCAGCACGGTCTGCAGCGCCTGGTAGTCCTGGACGATGTGCGCCTGTGCCCGCCCTCCGAATTGGCGGATGGCCTGCAGGTATTGCGAGGGCCTGTGGATGAGCCAGTGTGCGGGCATGTGCACCGGCTCGCTGGCCGCACGAAAGCGCCGCTGTATCCATTCCACCTCGCCAATGCCGCTGTCTGTCACGGCCTGCCATTGCTGCAGGTGTTCGCGCAGCAGTGCCGGCTGCTCCAGGAACGTCTGGCTGTCTGGCAGGCCAATGCTCAGGCGCAGCGGCCAGCCTTCGCTGGGTGGCAGCAGATGGGTGGTGCGCCAGTCATTGCGTTGCCAGTAGCGAGCCAGCACCTGAGCCAGTTGCTGCGGGGATTTCATGCCGGTGCTGACGCAGCAGATGCCTGACGCTGCTGTGCGCGCTCTTGCAGTTCCTGCCAGCTCAAGCAGATCAGGCTGGCCTGCTGGCCGCGGCGGTGCACCAGCACGGCAGAGCGGGTGTGGTCGCGCAGCAGGCGCATTTCCTTGTTGGGCGTGACGAACAGGGCGTGCAGCCCAAACTCCCGCAGCGCCTGGATGATGCGCGCCGCCACGGCCTGCGAGCTCTTGGAAAATGCTTCGTCGAGCACGATGCTGCCAAACAGCGGGCGGTTGCGGCCCTGGGGGCACAGCGCATAGCTCAGCGAGGCGGTGAGCACATAGCTGGCGATGATTTCCTTTTCCCCGCCACTGCCGCCTTGCGAGCCGGTGCGCCGCTCCAGCACCTGGCCGCTCGCGCGATCCAGCACCTGCACGGCAAACTGCAGCCGGTAGCGTGCATCGAGCAGGGCCTGCGAGGCCTTGGTGCGGCGCGTGGCGTGCTCGCGCAGCAGTTCCACCATGGCTCGCAGGGACTGGTAGTGGCTGTTGCCACCATCGTCGCGCAGACGCTCGGTGCGCAGATGTGCCATGGCCTTGTTGAGCTCCTGCAGGCTCTGGTGCACCACGGGCTGCGGGTCCAGCTGCAGGTAGCGCCCTGGCTGAAAGTCCACGCGCAGCAGGGTCTGATTGAGCGCGTCGATGCGCTCCTGAATTTCCGTGACCTGGGTCTCGATGCCTTTGAGCAGGGTGCTGACGCCCTGGTCGGAGGCATTGTTCAGATACTCCTGAAAACGGGCGCGCTTTTCCGGCAGTGCCTCTTCTTCGAGCACCTGCAGCCGGGCCAGAAAGTGCGGCAGCTCCGCCAGATCCTCACTGTGGTCGGCCAGTGCGCCCGTGTCTTCCTTGAGGGCCTTGCCCATCTGACGGATCAGCTCCTTGTGCGTGTCATGGAGACGGCGGTTTTCCTGCTCAAAGCGTTCCTGCAGCTTGGTCAGCATTTCGCGCTCCTGCTGGTGCAGCTGCTCGTGGTGAAGCTGGGGCAGCCGTCCTTGGGGCAGCAGCTGGATCAGGTGCTCACCGAGCGCTGGTGCAGGGGTATCGGCCACCCGCTGTGCAAGCTGGGCGCATTGTTGCCGGGCATGGTCATGGGTAGCACCCAGCCGTTCCGTCTGTTGCTCCAGCTGGCGCAGCGCCCTGTCGGCAGCCTGTGTGTGCGCCTGGGCGGCCTCCCAGCGCTGCTGCGCCTGGGCCGTGTCGGACTGTGGATCCAGCAGGGCATCCAGCTGGTCCTGCAGCCGCTGGATCTCGGCCTGGGGACCGGCCACGTCAATGAGTTCATAGCGCAGCTCCAGCAGCCGTTCCCAGAGGACCCGCTGTTCGCGCAGATGGCCCAGTGCCTGCTGGGCCTTGCGTTTGTCGGCATCCAGCTGCTTCCACTGCGCTTCGGCCTGTGTGATCTGTGCAGTGAGCTGGGCCAGCCGGTCACGGTTGTCAAAACCGGTCATCCAGTCCTGGTCCAGGCGTCTTTGGTCCTGCTTGTCGAAGTGGTAGGCCTTGCCAGACATCAGCCCCTGCTGCGTCATGGCATGGGGGGTCTGGGCCAGCGCCTCGACATCGGCCACGCAATGGCGATCCAGCGCGGCCAGCAGCTGGCGCAGCGCTGCGCTGTGGGCATGGGGCCTGAGGTTGAGCTTGCGGGCAAAGCCGTCGCCCCAGAACGTCACGTCTTCATCCGCCCGGGCTTCGAGCAGGCGCACATGCAGCCGGTTGTGGCGCTGATTGACCCATGCCAGCGCATCGCGCATCAGCGTGGGAGGCACCAGAATGCGCAGACGGTGGCTGCCCAGGGCGCGCTCGATGGCGCCACGCCAGGCCTGGTGTGGGGCCGGCACTTCCACCAGCTCGGCCACAAAAGGCAGATCCTCTGGCGTGCATTGCAGGTGCTGTGCCAGATCGGCACGAAACTGCTGGAAGTTGGCAGGCACGTTGGAATGTGGCCGGGCGCGTACTTCCTGCAGTTCCTGCTGCCATTCCTGCAGCTGAGCATGGGCATTGCGCTCGGCCGTGACGGCGGCTTCGGCGGCTTCCTGCAGAGTGGCAGCCTGTGCCTCCAGCTGGTCCAGCGCCGCGCGGGCCTGCGCCTGCTGCGCGGCCAGCGTGCCGGCGTTCATATCCTGGCTGCGGGTGGGCGCCAGGGCGAGATTGCGGGCCAGCCTGATGTAATCCAGCAAGGCTTTCTCGCGCTGCTGCAGGATGCCTTTTTGCATGGCGATACTGCTACGCAGCATTTCAATGCTGTTGCCGCCGGCCTGCAGGTAGTGCGCGAAGGCGTCCTGCTCCTGCTGCCGGGCCTGCTGCAGGGCTTGCCCGGCGGTTGCGCATTGCTGCTGCAGCGCCTGAACTTCGCGCTGCAGTTCCTGGCAGCGCGCCTGCCACAGCTGCAGGCCTTGCTGCGCGAACCAGGCGGGCAGGACAGTTTTCAGGCGCTGCAGCTGCTCGACCAGCCCTGCCTGTCGGTCGGCCTGCTGTTCCAGATCGCGCAGGGGCAGCAGAGACAGAAACTGGCGCGTGGCCACTTCCAGATCGGCATGGATGGAGGCCAGCTGGTCAAAACTGGCGACGACCTCCAGGGCATGCTCAAAGGACGAATGGTCATCGAGCACCAACTCGCGAAAGATCTCGTCAATGCTGTTGAGCTGCTTCAGCCCCGCGGCGCGGTTGAGCAGCACGAAGGCATTGGGGCCGACTTCAAAAAAACGCTGCAGCCGTGCCAGATACTGCTTTTTGTTGGCGAAGATCTGCAGCCCTTCGGTGTTCTTTTCCAGCTGTGTGAGTGCGCGGGCGCCGCCACGGTGGTGCTCTTCCAGCCAGGCGTCCATGCTGTGCTGGCTGCCCTGGGCAAAGAACCAGCGCTTGGCCATGTCGCTGGCGGACGAGCTGGTGCCATCCAGCCAGAACAGTGCGCCCAGCAGCACGGACTCCTCCCCGCGCACCAGGCGCGCGGCAATGGCGGTGACGGTGCGGCCGCTGCGTGCCAGATGCTGGCTGTCGTCGCCACTGTGACCGGGGCCGGTGGCACCGCGCACGTAGGAAACCAGATCGCGGTCGCTTTCATGGCCGCCCGTGGAGGCCAGGTTGTAGCGCGGGCTGGCGCACAGCAGCGTCATCAGGGCATCGATCAGCGTGGTCTTGCCACTGCCGGTGGGGCCAATGATGGCGGTGTTGCCGGCGTCCAGCAGGGCCTGATGGCGGCCCGCAAAAGCGCCCCAGTTGTACAGGTGCAGTTCGCTGAGGTGAAAGCTCGGTTCATGCGTTGTCATGCGAGTCCTCCTGCCTGCGGGTCAGTGCGCGCAGGTGCAGCAGCAGTGCATGCAGGTTCTGCGGATTGGCCAGGTGCACGATCATAGGCCGGATGAACAGGCGTTCCTGCGCATCTACTTCAGACACCACGCCATGGGTGCGCAGGTTTTCCAGCAGCGTCAGCAGCCGTTTGCGGTCCTGCATGTCGCTGCCGCTGGCACCCAGATAGATTTCCAGCTGCGGCAGCAGCTGCTCCACGCTGATGGACACCGGTACGCCCATGCCGCGTTCCTGTTCCTGCTGCAGGAATTCGCGCCGCAAAATGGCCAGCAGCAGGGATTGCTCCAGCGTCAGGCGCTGGCGGCGCACCAGCGGGTGCGTCCAGGCATCTTCTTCCTCGTCGTCTCCCTGGTAATCCGCAGGAATGGCCACATAGAGCAGGCCGCGGGTGTCGTCCAGACGCACTTCCAGGTCCAGCGGCTCCAGCAGCGTATTGACGCGTGCCAGGTCCGTGGCCACATGCCGAAACAGCTGCGGCTTGCTCTGCTGCTCCAGCAGTCCCTGCCGCAGCAGTTCCTGCATGGCACGGCGCAGATGCCCCGGCGTGCCAGGCGTCACCGGCGCGGCTTCGGTGGCAGGGGCCGGTTCCGGCGCAGGTGCGTTGCCAGGCTGCGGAGCGATCCACTGGTCAAACAGGTCGGCATCTGGGGGAGTGGTAGCCATAGGTTCTATGAAAAAAAGAGCTTTTTGCGCTGATCATTCAATGGTTTCAAGAAGATTTGTATTCAAACTCATGAAATTGCAAGCGCATGAAGCTATGTTTTTGGAAGTATTCAAACCGGCTCAAAGCCCTGCACCGCAGCTTCGGTGAGATGAACTTTGGGCACGGTAAAGCGCCAGGCTGGCTGGCCATCTGCACCTGCAGTGGTGATGTGTTCCTGTTCGGCATCCATGGCCGCCTGGGCCGAGCAGGCCGCAGCGAGCCAGACGGTCAGTGTTTCCAGATCGTGTTCGCCCAGCGGGGTGTGCTGTGCCAGTTCCTGCAGGCTCATGGGGCGGCCCTGCTGCTGCAGGATTTGTACGGTCTGCACCAGCAGCGCCTGCTGGTCAAGGCCTGCAAAGGCTTGCCAGAACTCGTCTTCCACCTGGTCCAGATCGGCATACTGCGTGGCCAGCATCAGGTCGGCCGTGTCCTGGGTGCTTTCGATGGACTTGATGCGCAGCCGCTCGATCAGCGGCAGTCCAGCCAGGCTGATTCCCACCGGCGGCAGTGGTGCAGGCTGGCGACGCACGGCCTGGCGCTGCCATTCCACCTCCAGCGCCTGCTGCAGGATGTCATTGAGCAGCTGGCCCACGCGCTGGTTTTCTGCCGCCTGCCCGGTTTTCATGAACTGGCTGACTTCGCGCTCCGTGCGGGCACGCACCTGTTGCACGACCTTGGCTTCCTTGATGAGCAGGCCAACGAGCAAGCGCAGATGGGTCTGCTGCAGATCATCGAGTGCGCGCCGGGCCACAGGATGCGTGAGGATGCTGCGAATGCGCTGACGCATTTCCGCCAGTTCGCTTTGCCGGTCCAGCTGCTGGTGAAAATTCTCGAAGACGCGCCCTTCCTGCGTGTTGAGCAGGTTGGCGTGCCCTTCGAGCAGCTGGTCCATGACCGCACCGCGGTGGTACTGCGCACTCAAAATGGTCTGGCGCAAGGCACGATCCGCTTCGCGCCAGGAATCCTCCACACGCCGGAAGTCTTCGCGCAGGCTGGTGGCCAGCGCATAGATTTCGCGAATGCCTTCGATGGCCTGCTCCTCGGTCAGCACCTGCAGCTGGCCGGACTGCACCTGTTCCAGCTGCTGCTGCAGTTCCTGTATGTGGCGCTGCAGGTATTCGGCGCGGTGCTGCGGGTTGGGGTCCAGCGCAGCGGCCAGATGGTCGATTTCGCGCTGCACCACGGCCAGCCGCGAGGCAGTGGACGTCATCCAGCGGCTGTCCAGCTGCTCCAGAAAACGCAGCGCCGTCTTGAGCGCATCGGTCTCAAAAATCTTGCCTTCCCGTTCCGTGATCAGGGCGCGGCGAATCCACTCGCGCAGCTCCTTGCGTGCCTGCGTCGTGACGTCGTGAATGTCGATCTCGTAGTCCGGCTGGTTCGCGTGGGCGGCCAGCATGTCGGCCAGTGCCTGCACGGCCTCCTCAAAGCCGACGCCTTCGCGCTGGTACTCGAACAAGGCTTCCAGACAGCTGAGCATCAGCGGTGCGCGACGCGATGCCAGCAATACCCAGGCGGGGTGCTGCTGGCGGGCCTGGATGTACTTCTGGGTACGTTGCTGATTGAGGGAGGGCATAGACAGTGGCAGGTGCGCACAACAATTGCGGCATTGTGCAATGGTGCCGAACAGGAGCCAAGCGGCAGGTGCGCTCAATCAGCATATGTTGATGGATGACGCTTCTGCACGTGACTTCATTCCGCATTACCGGGCGCTATGGAGAAAGTGGTACCCCTCAAGGCGCCACACGGCCAGATGCTGGCTTGAGCTACAGCAGCAAGAACATGCGTGGTCTGAAGACAGGCAGACAGCATAGACCATGCTTGCACGAAGAAAAATGCCGTTCACTCGGTTGCAGTGAACGGCATGAGGGGCTAGGCAGTTTGATGCCTGGAAGTAGTCCAGCGACTCTGTAGCGGTGGCAATCAGGCCGCGAGCACGTCGCTGATCAGCACGCTCCAGCATGCGCCGATACTGGTCAGGGTGCCAGCCAGTTTGCGCAGGACCGGCGTAGAAACGGGGGCCGATACCACATCCTTGGGGCGGCGCATGTCGATGACCTGCGCGTTCGCGCCATGCTCGGCCAGCAGGGTCTCGAGCAGCTCCGGCAAGGGGGCCTTGGCCAGGATGGTCGTGACCTGCACACCCTGCGACTGCAAGACAGGCAGGCAGGCCTGAAACAGGCGATCCGCCCATTTGTTGCGCCAGTTTTCACGAGAGCGATTGCTCACAAACTTGCTGACGCGATGCGTAATACGTGGGGCACAGGCAACCAGCACCCAGTGGGCGTCCTGTCCGGGTGTGCAGAGCAGCTTGCTGCGCAGCTGGTGCTGCGCGTGCTCTGCGTCGTCTACGTAGGCGATGTAAGTTTGCACGTTTCCTGTTCCAGCAATCAGTCTCATAAATAGATAAAGAAAGGCCCCGGAGGCCACGGCACACAGCATATCGCAGTGGGCTGTGGCCACGGGGCCTGTTCAGCGCTTAGTGAGCAGCGTGGCTCTTGGCTTTCTTGGAGGCAATCAGCTTGCCCAGTGCCAGCACCAGCAGTGCGCCGCCAACGTGGGCAGCCCAGTACAGAGGCATGGTGGCGTTGAAGATGGCCTGACCCTTTTCGTCAGCAGCCAGCAGCTTGGGTGCCCAGGTCCACTTGTCGGGGTTCACGAACAGCGGATCGGAGACCAGCATGCCGCCCGCAATCCAGCCCAGCAGCATGCCGCCGGCCACGATGATGATGGGGAAGCGCTCCATCAGCTTGATCACCAGCTGCGAGCCCCAGACGATGATAGGAATGGAGATCAGCAGGCCCAGTGTCACCAGCAGGATCTGGTGGTCCTGGTGGGAGCCCTGTGCGGCACCGGCGATTGCGATCACGTTGTCCACGGACATGACCAGGTCGGCCACGATGATGGTCTTGATGGCGGCAAACAGCTTGTCGCTGCCTTCAATGTTGTCGTGACCTTCTTCATCGGGGGCAATCAGCTTGATACCGATCCACACCAGCAGCAGCGCACCTACGAGCTTGAGCGCAGGCAGTGCCAGCAGTGTCATGGCAAAGGCGATGAGGATGACGCGCAGGATGATGGCTCCGGCCGTGCCGTAAATAATGCCTTTGGTGCGCTGATGGGCTGGCAGCTTGCGGCAGGCCAGCGCAATCACCACTGCGTTGTCGCCGCCCAGCAAGATGTCGATGATGATGATTTGCCCCAGAGCAATCCAGAATGGGGCATGGGTCAGAAAGTCCAAATCCATGTGAAACCTCGGTTAAAAACTGCGGACGCGCTCAAACGCCAGCAGCAGATACTTTACGCGTGTTCACCTGGGAGAAGTCTTGGACGGTGCAGGACAAAACCTTGACGCCATGGGAGCTTCCTGAGGGAGCACGTGTAAACAGTCTCCCAAAGGTCTTGCCCGCAAGATCGTGGTGATCTCACCTGACAAGCCGGAAACCACGGTTTCGTACTGACGACTTGCCAATCCGCCGGAAGGTGGCTGTATCTGCACCACCGGCGGGGAGCTACTCCCCTTTGAAGTTGGCGATTTGAACACAAGTCAAAGCTTTGTGCATGAACTTGTGCATGTGGAAGTTACGGATATTCCGGGCCTGACAACGCCGCGTTGACGACGAGCAGACAGCCTTGCTTTGATAAAAGTAGCAGCCAGCGCTTGAAAACTCTTGATTTCAGATTGAAAAGATTCTGAATTCAAGGTTTTACGAGCGCTGGCCGCTATGTTTTTAGTCAGTTTCAAAGAAGCGTGTGACCCGTGGCGGTGTGTCGGCCACGTGGAAGGCCAGCTTGCGCTCGCGCAGGGCCACGTCAGACGCCGTGATGCGGTCAAAGCGGCGCAGGTGCTCCACCCAGGATTCGTCCACGATTTCCTCGATGTAGCGCTCGGGCCGCTCCATGCTGTGCAGCAGTCGCCACGACAGCGCGCCCTGGCGCATGCGGCTGCGGCGGCTTTCCTGCATCAGGGTGCGAAAGCGTCGGGCCTTGGCGGGGTTGATGAGGTATTCGATGTGCACCACCACACGGCCCTCTTCCGGCTTGCTGTGGCGCGGTGGCTGGAAGGCTTTGGAGGGGCTGAGGTCTTCCAGCACCTGGCGGTCAGTGAACACACGCTGCACGATCAGCATGCACACCACGCCGGTGACGGCTGCGGCAATCAGGCTCACAGGCACGGAGCTGAGCGCGGCCACCTTGCCCCACAGCGCGGCGCCAATGGCCGTGCCGCCCATGATGGACATCTGGTAGGCCGACATGCCACGTGCACGCACCCAGTTGGGCAGGGCCATCTGCGCCTTCACGCCCAGGGTGTTGGCGGTGGAAATCAGCGACAGGCCCGCCGTCATCATGCAGACCACGGCCAGTGGCAGATTGGGAGCCAGGGCCACGCCCACGGTGGAGGCTGCCTGCAGCAGCGTGCCGGTGAGCACCAGCGCGTCCCCGGCAAACATCTGCCGGATGCGTGGCAGAAACATGGCACCGATGATGGCGCCTGCCCCCATGGACGCCAGCAGCAGCGTGAATACGCCAGCACCGCTGATAAAGCCAATGCCGTCAAAGCGCTTGGCCGTCAGAGGCAGCAGGGCCATGATGGCCGTGGACATGAAGAAGAAGGCCACGGTGCGCGCAATCACGGCGCGCATACGGGGCGACTCCTTGACGAACTGCAGGCCCACGCGCATGGCGCTGGGCAGGCGCTCACGCCCCAGCGGGTGGGTGACGCGGGCGCGCTGCCAAGTCAGCAGCGTCAGACCCGCCGCAATCGACAGCACGGCATTGAGCACAAACACCCACAGCGTGCCTGCGCTGGCAATCAGCGCACCGGCCACCAGCGGACCAACGATGCGCGAGGCATTCATGGCGACAGCGTTGAGCGCCATGGCCGAGGGCAGCATGGGTTTGTTGATGACTTCCGGAATCAACGCCGAGAACACCGGCCAGCGCATGGCCATGCCCATGCCGTTGGCAAAGGTCAGCGCCAGCAGCAGCGGTGCATTCATGGCATCAAAAGCCAGGGCCACGCACAGCAGCACGGCCACCACCGCCACCCAGAACTGCGTGAAGATGAAGTAACGGCGGCGGTCCAGAATGTCTGCCAGCGCCCCGCTGGGCAGACCCAGCAAAAACACGGGCAGTGTGGATGCCGTCTGCACCAGCGCCACCAGCACGGGGGAGGTGGTCAGCGAAGTCATCATCCACGCCGCAGCCACATCGTTCATCCACATGCAGATATTGGCGACCAGGGTCACGCTCCACAGCAGGCGGAAAGTAGGGGTGCGCAGGGGCGCCCAGGTCGATGGAGATGGCGGAGGCACAGGAGGCACGGCCGTGCGGGTGTCGGGTTCTTCGAGAATGCGTCCTGTGGCGGGAGAGGATGGAGTGGCTTGAGGGTCTGTCATTACGGCAAATTGTCGGGCCATATGCGTTTGCTTGCAGGCACACATTTGTCAGCAAGGGCCGCATCGTGAATATGCCTTACAGCACACTGGGGATCGGCGGCAGGCTGGACTTGACCTCCCCCAGCGAGAAGCTGGTGTGCATGTCTTTCACGTTCGGCAGATTCAGCAGCACCGTGCGCGTGAAGTGCGAAAAGCTCTCCAGATCCCTGGCCACGACCTGCAGCTCAAACATGCCCTTGCCGCTGATGTAGTGGCAGGACACGACCTCGGGAATGGCGCGTATGGCTTCTTCCATCTCACGGGTGCGTGCGCCCGAGCTGATTTCTGCATCAATTCGCACAAAGGCCAGCACGCCCAGGCCGATCTTGTTGCGGTCAATGTGTGCGTGGTAGCCCTTGATGAAGCCCGCCTGCTCCAGCGCCCGCACGCGCCGCCAGCAGGGCGCGGCAGACAGGCCCACGCGCTGCGCGAGTTCGGCATTCGTGAGGCGGCCATCGGCCTGCAGATGGGCCAGGATGGCGAGGTCAAACTTATCCAAAGTATTCACGTTAACCCCTAAAAGAGAAAGGATCTTGCTAAATACTGCGTTTTGCGAGCAAAAAAAGCAATCCTCTATCCAAAGTCCACTTCTACACTGGACGCGGGTCATCGCCCCATGAACACAGAGACCAGCCAAGAGCAAGGTCCATACCCAGGAGACAACGATGAACGCCCCCATGAATGACGCCGTGCGCAAGGCACTGGAATCGGTATCTCTAGACGACAAATACACCCTGGAGCGCGGCCGCGCCTTTATGAGCGGGGTGCAGGCGCTGGTGCGCCTGCCCATGCTGCAGCGCCTGCGTGATGCACAGCAAGGCCTGAACACCGCAGGATTTATCAGCGGCTACCGTGGCTCGCCGCTCGGCGGCTATGACCAGGCGCTGTGGGCTGCCAAGCAGCACTTGGACAGCCAGAACATCGTCTTTCAGCCCGGTGTGAACGAAGAGCTGGCGGCCACGGCACTGTGGGGCACGCAGCAGCTCGACTTGTACCCTCAGTCCAAAAAATTCGATGGTGTGTTTGGCATCTGGTACGGCAAGGGGCCGGGCGTAGACCGCTGCTCCGACGTGTTCAAGCATGCCAACATGGCAGGCACGGCCCGGCATGGCGGTGTGATTGCGCTGGCGGGGGATGACCACATCAGCAAGTCCTCCACGGCCGCGCACCAGAGTGACCACATCTTCAAGGCCTGCGGCACGCCGGTGTTCTTTCCGTCCAGCGTGCAGGAAATTCTGGACATGGGCCTGCATGCCTTTGCCATGAGCCGCTTCAGTGGCCTGTGGTCGGGCGTGAAGACGATTCAGGAGGTGGTGGAGTCCTCCAGCAGCGTCTATGTGGACCCGGACCGCGTGAACATCGTGCTGCCCGAAGACTTTGTGATGCCTGAGGGCGGCCTGCACATCCGCTGGCCCGATGCGCCGCTGGAGCAGGAAGCACGCCTCATGCACTACAAGTGGTATGCGGCGCTGGCCTATGTGCGTGCCAACAAGCTCAACCACAACGTGATCGAAGGACCACAGGACCGCTTTGGCATCATGGCCAGCGGCAAGGCATACAACGACATGCGCCAGGCACTGGTGGATCTGGGGCTGGATGAGGCCACCTGCCACCGCATTGGCATTCGCGTGCACAAAGTGAATGTGGTCTGGCCGCTGGAGGCCAGCATCACCCGTGAATTTGCACGCGGCCTGCAGGAAATTCTGGTGGTGGAAGAGAAACGCCAGATCATCGAATACCAGGTCAAGGAAGAGCTCTACAACTGGCGCAATGACGTACGCCCCACCGTGGTGGGCAAGTTTGAGGACAGCGAGAGCGATGAGTGGGGCAAGCCCTTCCACAGCGGCAGCGACTGGCTGCTGCGCGCCAATGCAGACCTGACCCCTGCGCTGATTGCCCGCGCCATTGCCAAGCGCCTGAAAAAACTGGGCGTGCCAGACGATGTGCAGGCGCGCATGGACCAGCATCTGGCCCTGCTGGACGCCTGCGAGCGCCAGAGCAGCACGCAGACCGTGCAGACCGGCGACCGCACACCGTGGTTCTGCAGCGGCTGCCCGCACAACACCAGCACACGCGTGCCCGAAGGCAGCCGCGCAGTGGCAGGCATTGGCTGCCACTACATGACGGTGTGGATGGACCGCTCCACCAGCACCTTCACGCAAATGGGTGGTGAGGGCGTGAGCTGGGTGGGCCAGTCGCCTTTCACCAAGGACAAGCATGTGTTTGCCAATCTGGGCGATGGCACTTACTTTCACAGCGGGCTGCTGGCGATCCGCCAAAGCATTGCAGCCGGGGTAAACATCACCTACAAGCTGCTCTACAACGACGCGGTGGCCATGACGGGCGGCCAGCGCGTGGGCGAGCGGCCTGAGGGCCACAGCGTGCTGCAGATCATGCAAAGCCTGCTGGCAGAAGGCGTGCGCAAGCTGGTCATCGTCACCGACGAGCCTGAGAAATACCAAGGCGTAGCCCTGTCGCCCGGCGTGACGGTGCACCACCGCGATGAACTCGATCGCATACAGCGCGAGTTCCGTGAGATCGAAGGCTGCACCGCCATCATCTACGACCAGACCTGCGCCACCGAAAAGCGCCGCCGCCGCAAGCGCGGCAGCATGGTGAATCCGGCCAAGACCGTGGTCATCAATGAGCTGGTGTGTGAGGGCTGTGGCGATTGTTCCGTGCAGTCCAACTGCCTCTCGGTGGAGCCCGTGGAAACCGAGTTTGGCCGCAAGCGCCGCATTAACCAGAGCACCTGCAACAAGGACTTTTCCTGCGTCAAAGGCTTTTGCCCGAGTTTTGTCACCGTGGAAGGTGGTCAGCTCAAAAAGCCCCAACGGGAACAGAAGGGCAACCTGTCCCAGCTGCCCCCCATCCCGGAACCCACACTGCCGGATGCGCAGCAGGCATGGGGCATTGTGGTGGCTGGCGTGGGCGGCACGGGCGTGATCACCATCGGCTCACTGCTGGGCATGGCCGCCCACCTCGAAGGTAAAGGCGTAATCACGCAGGATGCCGCAGGCCTGGCGCAAAAGGGTGGCTCGACCTGGAGTCATATCCAGATTGCCAACACGCCGGAGGCGATCTACACCACCAAGGTCGATATTGGCAAAGCCGATCTGGTGATCGCCTGCGACCCCATCGTCGGTGCCAACAAGGCCACCATGGCCGCCATGCAGGCCGGGCGCACCTATGTGGCGCTGAACGCCAGTGGCACGCCCACGGCAGCCTTTGTGCACAACCCGGACTGGCAGTCGCCTGCGGGCCAGTGCCAGCAGCTGCTGCAGGATCTGGTGGGAGAGGATGCGCTGGGCTGTTTTGATGCGGAGCAGGTCGCTACGCAGCTGCTGGGCGACAGCATCTACACCAACCCCATGATGCTGGGCTACGCCTGGCAAAAAGGGCGCATCCCACTCAGTCGCGCGGCCCTGCTGCGTGCCATGGAGCTCAATGGCGTGCAGGTGGCCAACAACCATGCAGCCTTTGAATGGGGGCGCCGCTGCGCGCACAACCTGCAGGAAGTGCAGGCGCTGTACCGCACCGCGCAGGTCATCCAGCTGGTGAAAAAGCCCAGCCTGCAGGAGCTGCTGGAGCGGCGCGTAGCCTTTCTGACGGACTACCAGAACGCTGCTTACGCCGCACGCTATCGCAGCTTTGTGGAGCAGGTGCAGGCGGCAGAAGTCCGCGTGGTACCCAGCAGCACGCAGCTGAGCGAGGCGGTGGCGCGTTATCTGTTCAAGCTGATGGCGTACAAGGACGAATACGAAGTCGCACGCCTGCATCTGGACGAAGGCTTTCAGGCCAAGATCGCGCAAATGTTCGAAGGTGACTACAAGCTGGTGCACCACCTGGCACCACCCACGACGGCGGCGCGCGATGAACACGGCCATCTGGTCAAGAAAGCCTATGGCGCCAGCATGCGCACGGTGTTCAAGTGGCTGGCACGCTTCAAGGGTCTGCGTGGTACGGCGTTCGACCCCTTTGGTCGCACCGAAGAGCGCAAGACAGAGCGCGCCCTGATTGCCGAGTACCGCGACTGCATCCAAGGGCTGCTGCCGCAGCTGACGGCCGAGAACCTGGCGCTGGCCGTGCAGATTGCGCGCATTCCGGAGGAGATTCGCGGCTACGGCCACGTCAAGGAGCGCCATCTGCAGGCCGCACGCAGCAAATGGCAGCGCCTGCTGGAGCAGTGGCAGGCGCCGCAGGCTCCACAGACACCACAGATGCGCCAGGCCTGATGAGGCCTTGGGTGCGTCAAAGCGCCAGCAACTCTATGAAAAATAGAGCTGCTGGCGCTTGCTGTATCTGCCTTGAAGGCTGATTTTTCATAAATTTTCAGTCGTACCTAACACCGGTGTGTGCTCAGGTTTTGCGCGGTGCAGCCAAGCATGGGCACGCATACAATGCTCCATTGACTTGCGCTCAGCTATGCTGTAGTGCCGTGCAGGCCCTGAGCCTGCTGCTTTTTTGACCCATTCCACTGTTGGAGTTCGTCCGTGTTTATTTCTTCTGCTTTTGCCCAAACTGCCCCCGCCGCTGCTGAAGGTGGTCTGATGGGTTCGCTCACTGGCATGCTGCCTCTGGTGCTGATGTTCGTGGTGCTGTACTTCGTGATGATTCGTCCCCAGATGAAGCGTCAGAAGGAACACCGTGCCATGGTGGAAGCCCTGGCCAAGGGTGACGAAGTGGCAACCGCTGGTGGCTTCCTGGGCCGCGTGGTGGACCTGGACGAGCAATTCCTGTTTGTGGAAATTGCTTCCGGCGTGAAGGTGCAGATCCAGCGTTCTGCTGTGGTGCAAGTGCTGCCCAAGGGCACGGTGAAGTAAAAAACCACCTGCTTGTCTGATGAAGTGGGCCGGTGGCTTTTCGAGAAGGCATGCCGCGCCCTGTTTCCAGCGTGAGAGATAGAGCGCGATCATGAACCGATACCCGGTCTGGAAGTACGCGATCCTTGTGGTCGCGCTACTCATTGGGGTGATCTACACCCTGCCCAATTTCTTTGGTGAAGCACCTGCGGTGCAAGTGTCTTCCGCCAAATCCTCCGTCAAGATCGACGAAAACGTGCTGACGCGCGTGGAAGCCGCGTTGAAGACGGCTTCGCTGTCACCTGACACCCTGAGCCTGGAAAACGGCTCTGTTCGTGCACGTTTCAATACGCCCGATGAACAGCTCAAAGCCAAGGATGTGATCGAACGCACCCTGGTGACAGACCCCAGCGACCCAGCCTACATCGTGGCGCTGAACCTGGTGTCTCGCTCGCCCGCATGGCTGACCGCGCTGGGCGCACACCCCATGTACCTGGGCCTGGACCTGCGCGGTGGCGTGCACTTCATGCTGCAGGTCGACATGCAGGCAGCGCTGACCAAGCGTGCGGATTCGCTGGCCGGCGACCTGCGCACCATGATGCGCGACAAGGGCATTCGCTACGGCGGCGTGACACGTGACGGTCAGACCATTGAGATCCGCCTGCGTGACGAATCGTCCATCGAGGCCGCGCGCAATCTGATTGCCGACAATATTCCTGAACTGCAGGTGGCAGAGATCAGCTCCGGTCTGCGTGCCACCATCAAGCCTGAGGCTGTCCGCAAGATTCAGGAACAGGCCCTCAAGCAGAACATCACCACCCTGCACAACCGTATCAACGAACTGGGTGTAGCAGAACCTGTGATCCAGCAGCAAGGCCTGGACCGCATCGTGGTGCAGCTGCCAGGCGTGCAGGACACCGCCAAGGCCAAGGACATTCTGGGCCGTACCGCAACACTGGAGCTGCGCATGGTGGATGAATCCACCGAAGGCCGCGCCGCGGAAATGGGCGTGGGCAATGTGCCTTTTGGTTCGGAGCGCTATCTGGACCGCAACGGCGCCGCTGTGATCGTCAAGAAGCAGGTCATCCTGACCGGCGAGAACCTGACCGATGCCCAGCCCGGCTTTGACAGCCAGACCCAGGAACCCACCGTGAACCTGGTGCTCGATGCCAAGGGCGCGCGCATCTTCAAGGACATCACCCGCGAGAACATCAACAAGCGCATGGCCATCATCCTGTTCGAAAAGGGCAAGGGCGAGGTGGTGACGGCGCCGGTGATCCGCTCCGAAATTGGCGGCGGCCGCGTACAGATTTCCGGTCGCATGACCACGGTGGAAGCCAACGACACCTCGCTTCTGCTGCGCGCCGGTTCGCTGGCTGCGCCCATGGAGATCATTGAGGAATACACCATCGGCCCCAGCCTGGGTGCCGAGAACATTGATCGCGGTATCAACTCCGTGGTCTGGGGCTTTGTGGTGATTGCCATCTTCATGTGCATTTACTACCACCTGTTCGGCGTCTTCTCCACGATCGCGCTGGGCGTGAACGTGCTGCTGCTGATGGCCATCCTGTCCATGCTGCAGGCCACACTGACCCTGCCCGGTATCGCCGCCATGGCGCTGGCGATTGGCGTGGCCATTGACTCCAACGTGCTGATCAACGAGCGCATCCGCGAGGAACTGCGCGCTGGCATGTCGCCCCAGCAGGCCATCTACGCCGGTTATGACCGTGCCTGGGCCACCATTCTGGACTCGAACCTGACCACGCTGATTGTGGGTCTGGCACTGCTGGCATTCGGCTCCGGCCCCGTGCGCGGCTTTGCTGTGGTGCACTGCATTGGTATTGCAACCAGCATGTTCTCGGCCGTGTTCTTCTCGCGCGGTCTGGTGAACCTCTGGTATGGCCGCCAGAAGAAGCTCAAGAGCGTGTCCATTGGTCACATCTGGCGTCCCGACGGCACAGCCGTTGAAAACGCAAAGTAAAGGAGGAAGACATGGAACTCTTCCGCATCCGAAAAGACATTCCTTTCATGAAGCACGCGCTGGTGCTGAACGTGATTTCCATCGTCACGTTTGTGCTGGCAGTGTTCTTTCTGACCACCAAGGGTCTGCACCTGTCCGTGGAATTCACGGGCGGTACGGTCATGGAAGTGGCCTACAGCCAGCCAGCTGATCTGGAGAAGGTTCGCAAGACCATCCAGGATCAGGGCTATACCGATGTGACCGTGCAGAACTTCGGTACGGCGCGTGACGTAATGATCCGCATGCCTGTGCAAAAGGGCGTGACCTCTGCACAGCAAAGCGAAACCGTCATGGCTGCGCTGAAAGCGCAAGACCCTGAAGTCACCCTGCGCCGCACCGAGTTTGTCGGCCCTTCCGTGGGTGAAGAGCTGGTGACCAATGGCCTGCTGGCGCTGGCCGTGGTGATGGCTGGCATCATCATCTATCTGGCCTTCCGCTTCGAGTGGAAGTTCGGTGTGGCAGCAGCTTTCGCCAACTTCCACGACGTGGTGATCATTCTGGGCTTCTTCGCCTTCTTCCAGTGGGAGTTCTCGCTGCCTGTGCTGGCGGGTGTGCTGGCGGTGCTGGGCTACTCGGTGAACGAATCCGTGGTGGTGTTTGACCGTATCCGCGAAACCTTCCGCCGTCAGCGCAAGATGGATACCAAGCAGGTGATCAACCACGCGATCACGACCACCATGAGCCGCACGGTCATCACCCACGCATCGACCGAAGCCATGGTGCTGGCCATGTTCTTCTTTGGTGGTCCCAGCCTGCACTACTTCTCGCTGGCGCTGACCATCGGTATCCTGTTCGGTATTTACTCGTCCATCTTCGTGGGCGCGGCCATCGTGATGTGGCTGGGCGTCAAGCGTGAAGACCTGGTCAAGCCTTCCAAGACCGAGCATGACCCCAACGACCCGAATGCGGGTGCTGTGGTTTAAGGCAGTTTCAATACATATACCAAGGGCTCCTCACGGAGCCCTTTTTCATGCCTGTCCCATGCGCTGGTACAGACCTCCGGGCAGGCGGCAGACCTCGCCGCTCAGTTCCAGCTCCAGCAGCTGGGCCTGCAGGTCGGCAGCGCTGTAGCCTGTGCGGGCGCTCAGCTGATCCAGATGCACGGGGTCATAACCCATGGCCTGCAGCAGCGGGTGTTCTGGTGCTGTGGCCTGGGATGCATCAGCAGCATCGCACACAGCCTCCTGTGTCGCGGCTGGCATCAGATGCGTCAGCTCTTCCAGAATGTCCTGTGCCTGCTCCACCAGCTTGGCGCCTTGCCGTATCAGTGCATGGCAGCCCTTGTACTGGGGTGCATGGATGGAACCCGGAATCGCGAACACTTCCCGGCCTTGCTCGGACGCCATGCGCGCCGTAATCAGCGAGCCAGAGGCCAAGGCCGCTTCCACCACCAGGGTGCCGCAGCTCAGGCCGGAAATGATGCGATTGCGCTTGGGAAAGTTGCTGGCAATGGGTGGTGTACCCAGCGGAAATTCGCTGAGGATGATGCCCTGATGGGCAATCTGGTGCGCCAGCTGCTGGTGCTGGCGTGGGTAGATGCGGTCAATGCCCGTACCAATCACGGCCACGGTGGGAAGCTGCGCTTCCGTAGCAGTCAAGGCACCCTGGTGGGCGGCGGCATCAATGCCCAGTGCCATGCCGGAGACCACACTCCAGCCCTGCTGGGCAAGGTACTTGGCGAACTGAAACGCGTTGTCGCGGCCCTGTGGCGTGGGATTGCGCGAGCCCACCATGGCCAGGCTGCGCTGCCAGTCCAGCAGCGGCGCAGCACGCAGCAGATGCTGTGCATTGCCCAGGGCATAGAGCATGAGCGGCGGATCTGCCGTGTGCAGCAGGCTCTGCGGGTAGCGTGGGTCGCCCAGCGTGATCAGGGCATGGGCAATACCGTCACCTGCATGCTGCAGCCATTGCCAGGTCTGCTCCAGCGCTGCGGCAAAGCCGTCTGGCTGTGTCTGCAGCTGCCGGGCCTGTACTGCGCTGACACAGTCTTGCAGCTCGCTGGCAGCGGCTTCAAAAATGGCAGGTGCGCTGCCAAAACGAACCAGCAGACGCCGGGCTGCAGCATTGCCAATGCCGGGCGTCAATGCCAGGCGCAGCCAGGCCTGCAGTTCGTTGAGGTCCCACGCTGGCAGAGGCTGCTGCGCCATGGCTTAGCGGGGGTTGGTGAGCGTGTCGCCCACCTGCACGCCGCGCTGGATGTCCATGATCAGCGCATACGAGACGCGGTCAAAGCTGCGGAACACCATGGCCAGCCCGTTTTCCTCATCAGGCAGCTGGATGTGGGGACGCTTGGGGTCGGTCTTGTCCACCACCTTGGAGCCCTTGCTCATCAGGGCCAGCACCATGCCGGGCTGCACGCCGTCCTGAAGGCCCTTGTTGATGGCTACCACCTGGTACTGCGTGCCATAGCGCACCGAGGTATCACCGTACAGCGAGACGACGTGGGCCGTGATGTCCGTGGCGGGAGCATGGGGCACGAAGTTCAGGTACTGGCGTGGGGGCTCGGGCAGCAGGCGGTCACCAGCACGGATTTCTTCCTTGGCCTTGAGCACATGCAGCGTGGCGGGGCGGTAGTCGGCCTGCTGGTCTGCCTCGGTTTCGCCATGCACCAGCGATGCCTGCCCGATGTACTGGCTTTCGTAGCCGAGGACCTCACGTGTGATGGGGTCGCGCAGGGCTACAGCATCACGGAAGATGCGGAAGTCGCGCGGCTGCTCTGCCCCCTGCAGCAGGCGCTGGGTGTCCGAGCCGCGGGCATAGATGCGGTCTCCCTGGGCAATCAGGGCACGCTCATTGCTGTTGGCCAGAATGTGCGGCGCCTGGGCGACGGTATTGCTGTCCACGACCAGCGGCTCAGCCAGGAAGGCTTCGATGATGTGCATCTGCAGCGTGGGCAGCGCCATGTCAGACAGTTTTTCACCGCGCACCTGGGGACTGAGCTTGACCGTAGGCGTTGCGCCACTGCGGGCCGTGGTCAGGCGTGCATAGCCACCATTTTTTTCCAGATACAGCACCTGACCGGGATAGATCAGATGGGGGTTGGCAATGGCCTGCAGGTTCATGCCCCACAGCTCAGGCCAGCGCCAGGGCTGGCGCAGAAACAGGCCGGAGATGCGCCACAGCGTATCGCCACGGCGCACGGTGTAGCTGTCGGGAGCGCTGGGGCTGAGTGCGGACAGCGGAACGCCCTGCTGCGCTACTTGCTGGGCCGTGGCGCGCTGTGCTTCCGTGACCGGAAAGGATGGTGCCTGTGCAAGCGTGGCCGGGCTGTGGAACAGGGTGCCCAGGGCCAGGACACAAGTGGTGGCAGTTCCTTTCATGCTTTCTCCCTCTCTGTAGGCAGGTGTGCCCTGCTTTGTGAACTTAAATGACTGTAGATTCTCAATCCAAGCCCTTGATTGGGCAATGCGTATGCTCAAACAGGGCAGCAGCAATGCCCAAAAGTAGCGAAAATAGCTACAACTACACTGAACTTGCCATGGCATTACTTCCCATTCTTTGC
>JAEZZU010000135.1 GCA_023418355.1 Pseudomonadota bacterium
CATCTACGTTAGAAGCCAATTTGACTCATAACTTGGCGGAAAGACAGACCATGGAAATTTCTCGCACCCGTGCCTTGCGTGGCCCCAACCTCTGGAGCCGCAACACTGCCATCGAATGCATCGTGCATTGCACGCCGCAAGAGCACGACTTCACGCAAATTGCCGGTTTTGAAGACAAGGTGCGTGCGCGTTTCCCTGCCATTGGCGGCCTCAAGGGCCAGGGCATGGACAACACCTTGTCCATCGCCCACGTGCTCGAAGCTGCCGCGCTGGCCATGCAGGCGCAGGCAGGCTGCCCCGTCACCTTCAGCCGTACCCATGAAACCGTCGAGGAAGGCACTTTCCAGGTGGTGGTGGAGTATTCAGAAGAGGCCGTGGGCAAGCGCGCTATTGAACTGTCTGAAGCGCTGATCAACGCAGCCCTGAACGACACCGAGTTTGACGTCAAGGCCGCCATTACCGAACTGCGCGAGCTGGACGAAGAAGAGCGCATGGGCCCTTCGACCGCCTCGCTGGCCAACGCCGCCAAGGCACGTGGCATTCCCTTCCGCCGTCTGACGGCTGGCAGCCTGGTGCAGCTGGGCTGGGGTTCCAAGGCACGCAAGTTCCAGGCGGCTGAAGTGGACCAGACCAGTTCGGTCGCTGAAACCATTGCCCAGGACAAGGACCTGACCAAGCGCCTGCTGCACGCCGCCGGTGTGCCTGTGCCCATGGGCCGCCCCGTCAAGGATGTGGATGACGCCTGGAAGGTGGCCGAAGAGGTCGGCCTGCCCGTGGTGGTCAAGCCCCAGGACGGCAACCAGGGCAAGGGTGTGACGGTGAACATCACCACCCGTGAGCAGCTCGAGCGCGCCTATGCCACGGCCATGGAGTTTGGCACCGTGGTCATGGTGGAGCGCTTCCTGCCCGGCCATGACTTCCGCTTGCTGGTGGTGGGCAACAAGCTGGTGGCCGCTGCGCGCCGCGATCCCCCTCAGGTGCTGGGCGATGGCCAGCACACCATCCGTGAACTGGTGGACATCGTCAACCAGGACCCCCGCCGCGGCTCGGGCCACGGCACGGCGCTGACCAAGATTCGCCTCGACGACATCGCCATTGCGCGCATTGCCGGTGAAGGCCTGACGCCGGACTCCGTGCCTGCGCAAGGCCAGCGCGTGGTGCTGCGCAACAACGCCAACCTGTCCACCGGCGGCAGCGCTACCGATGTGACCGATGACGTGCATCCCGACATCGCTGCGCGTGCCGTGGAAGCGGCCGCCTGCGTGGGCCTGCACATCTGCGGTGTGGACGTGGTGTGCGAAACCATGCTCAAGCCGCTGGAAGAACAGAACGGCGGCATTGTGGAAGTGAATGCCGCACCCGGTCTGCGCATGCACCTGGCCCCCTCGTTCGGCAAGCCCCGTAATGTGGGCACGCCCATGGTCGATCTGCTGTTTGGCCCTGGTGAAGATGGCCGCATCCCCGTGGTGGCAGTGACCGGCACCAACGGAAAGACCACCACCACCCGCCTGATCGCACACATCTTTGCTTCGCAAGGACTGCGCGTGGGCATGACCAATACCGATGGCGTCTATGTGAATGGCCGCCAGATTGACAGCGGCGACTGCTCCGGCCCCAAAAGCGCACGCAATGTGCTGGCACACCCCGAGGTGGACGCAGCCATTCTGGAATGCGCGCGCGGCGGCATCCTGCGTGAAGGTCTGGGCTTTGACCGCTGCCAGGTGGCCGTGGTCACCAATGTGGGTGAAGGCGACCACCTGGGCCTGAACTTCATCACCACCGTCGAAGACGTGATGGTCTTGAAGCGCGTGATCGTGCAGAACGTGGCCCCCGAAGGCTATGCCGTGCTCAATGCCATGGACCCCCATGTGGCGCCCATGGCCAACGTCTGCCCCGGCAAGGTGATTTACTTTGGTGCCGACCGCCACCACCATGTCATGGCCACGCACCGTGCCCAGGGCAACCGTGTGGTGTATGTGGAAGGCGATCACATCGTCTGTGCCGAAGGCGCCTTCAAGGAAACACTGGCGCTGGCCGATATTCCGCTGACCCGCAACGGCACGATTGGCTTCCAGGTCGACAACGCCATGGCATCCATTGGTGCGGCCTGGGCGGCGGATTTGCCCTGGGACACCATCCGCCGCGGTCTGGCTTCGTTCCACAACGACAGTGCCAATGCCCCCGGCCGCTTCAACGTGATGGATTACAAAGGCGCGACCATTGTGGCGGACTACGGCCACAACCCTGATGCCATCCGCGCGCTGACACAGGCTGTTTCCACCATGCCAGCCAAGCGCCGTAGCGTGGTGATCAGCGGTGCTGGTGACCGCCGTGACCAGGATATCATCGAGCAGACCCGCATTCTGGGCGCTGCGTTTGATGATGTGATCCTGTATCAGGACGCCTGCCAGCGTGGCCGTGCCGATGGTGAAGTGCTGGCGCTGCTGCGCCAGGGTCTGGAAGGTGCGCCCCGCACCAGCTACACCACCGAAATCCATGGCGAGTTCATTGCCATCGACCATGCGCTCAGCCGCCTGCAGCCGGGCGATCTGTGTCTGGTGCTGGTGGACCAGGTGGAAGAGTCGCTGGAGCACCTGCGCAAGCACATTGCCGAAGCCTCCAAGGCGTAAGACCATGCGCTAAAAACAAAGGCTCCTCGGTTTCAAGGAGCCTTTTTCATACTTGGAAGCCGGCGCAGTTCAGACGGTTTGCACCATGCGCTGCTGTCTGCGACTCCATCGCACACCACGCCACACGCTGATGGCGGCAAGCAGTGCCAGGCCTGCACCGACGCTGCATGCCCCCTGCCAGCCTGCCAGGTTCCATGCCCATACACCCAGCGCAGAGCCAGCCGATGCTCCGACAAAGTAGCCGGTCATGTACACGGCATTCATGCGGCTGCGTGCCTCGGGCAGCAGGCTGGCGACGCGTGACTGGTTGGTCACGTTAATGGCCTGCAGGCCCAGGTCCATGACCAGCACACCTGCCACAAACCACCAGATGCTGCTCTGCCCCTGCCACAGCAGCCACCATGACAGCAGCAGCGTGACTGCCCCCAGACGCAGCAGCGCGTGGTCCTTGCCCTTGTCGGCCCAGCTGCCTGCCACATTGGCAATCAGGGCGCCGGTGACGCCTGCCAGCCCAACGAGGCCAATCTGTGCATCGCTCAGCTGCAAAGGCTCGCTGGAGAGCACCAGCGCCATGGTTGCAAACATCACGCTGACCGAGGCAAAAGCCAGTGCGCTGGCCGTGGTGCGCAGGCGCAGCGCAGGCTGGGTGCGCAGCAGATGGCCCATGGAGCGCAGTACCTGTGCATAGGGCAGCGGCTGCGGGTGGCGCGAGGTGGGCAGGGCGCGGCGCATCCACAGCGCCATCAGCACCATGGCAACGGCCGTGACCTGGTAGACCAGACTCCAGCCGCCGATGGTGGACAGGCCGCCTGCCACGCTGCGTGACAGCAGAATGCCCACCAGCAGACCACTGAGTACAAGCCCCACATTGCGCCCGGCATGTCCCGGTGCAGCCAGTGCGGCAGCCATGGGCACCAGCACCTGCGCGGCGACAGAGAACAGGCCCGCCATCAGTGTGCCAGTCATGAACATGGCAAAGCTCACGGACCAGCCCACCATGGCATGGCCGATGGCTGCCAGCAGCATGAGGATGACGGCCATGCGGCGGCGCTCAAACTTGTCGCCCAAGGGTGTAATGAACAGCAGACCCACGGCATAGGCGACCTGGGCCACGGTCACGGACAGGCCTGCGGCGGCATCATCCACGCCAAAGTGCAGGGCGATGGAGTGCAACAGGGCCTGGTTGAAGTAATTGCCGCCAGCGCACAGGCCACAGGCCAGCGCCATCAACAGCAGAGCAGGCGCAGCCAGTACTGTGGGCTGCGCCTTGGGGGTAGGTGTGGGCATGAGGATTGGAACCACCGTCAAAGTGGCTCAAGGTGCGGAGCCACTGGGCATGCAGGCTGGGTGGGACAGCGTCAGGGCATGCGGCCGTGTCATGAAAACTGGGGGCAATTGTCTGCCCGTTGCACGGAGCCTGCAGCAGTTGTTTACAAAACAGGCAGGCGTGGTGGCACATCGGCCTGCAGCCATGCAAGCCAGATACACGTATGCTTGTCTGCATGAAAGTACGCACACTCTGGCTGACCAGCGCCGCTTTGCTGCTGGGTTGCGGTTACGCCGCCGCAGGATCGGAAACCATTGGCTCGGTAGACACCGTGTTCAAGTGGATTGGCCCGGACCACAAGATCGTGGTCGATGCCTATGACGACCCCAAGGTCGCAGGCGTGACCTGCTATGTTTCGCGCGCCAAGACCGGGGGCATCAAGGGTGCTTTGGGTGTGGCAGAGGACAAGTCCGAAGCATCCATCAACTGCCAGGCTGTCGGGCCTATCAGTTTTGCGGGGCCGCTCAAGCAGCAGGAAGAGGTGTTTACGGAGCGAAGCTCGCTGCTGTTCAAGCGCCTGCGTGTGGTGCGCATGGTGGACAAAGAACGCAATGCGCTGGTCTATCTGACCTATTCGGACCGCGTGATTGAAGGCTCCCCACAGAACAGCGTGGCTGCCGTGCCTGTGCCGCGCAGCACGCCGATTCCGCTGAAGTAAATGCCCCAAAAACAAAAGGCCGCTTGCGCGACCTTTTGTTGGTGTGGTGCAGTCACCGAAGCCGTGAAGGCCTCGGTCAGCAGCCAGGCAATTACATGCCCATGCCGCCCATGCCACCCATACCGCCCATGCCACCCATGTCAGGTGCAGCAGCTTCAGCCTTGGGGGCTTCAGCAATCATGCACTCGGTGGTCAGCAGCAGGGAAGCCACGGAAGCAGCGTTCTGCAGGGCTGTACGAGTCACCTTGGTGGGGTCCAGGATACCCATTTCCAGCATGTCGCCGTAGGTGTCGTTGGAAGCGTTGAAGCCGAAGTTGCCAGAGCCGTTCAGCACAGCGTTCACCACCACGGAAGGCTCGCCACCGGCGTTGGACACGATCTCGCGCAGAGGAGCTTCCACAGCCTTGAGCACCAGCTTGATACCAGCGTCCTGGTCGACGTTGTCACCCTTGACCTTGTCGCCCACGGCTTGCTTGGCGCGCAGCAGAGCCACACCGCCACCAGCCACGATACCTTCTTCCACGGCAGCGCGGGTAGCGTGCAGCGCGTCTTCCACGCGTGCCTTCTTTTCCTTCATTTCGACTTCGGTCGCAGCGCCCACCTTGATCACGGCCACGCCGCCAGCCAGCTTGGCCACGCGCTCTTGCAGCTTTTCGCGGTCGTAGTCGGAAGTGGCTTCTTCGATCTGGATGCGGATTTGCTTCACGCGGGCTTCGATTTCTTCAGCCTTGCCAGCACCGTCGATGATGGTGGTGTTTTCCTTGCCGATTTCGACGCGAGCAGCCTGGCCCAGGTCTTCCAGGGTCACCTTTTCCAGGGTCAGGCCCACTTCTTCAGCGATTACCTTGCCGCCGGTCAGGATGGCGATGTCTTCCAGCATGGCCTTGCGACGGTCACCGAAGCCAGGAGCCTTCACAGCCACGACCTTCAGGATGCCGCGGATGGTGTTCACCACCAGAGTAGCCAGTGCTTCGCCTTCCACGTCTTCTGCAATGATCAGCAGAGGACGGCCAGCCTTGGCCACTTGCTCCAGGGTAGGCAGCAGGTCGCGGATGTTGCTGATCTTCTTGTCGAACAGCAGCACGAAGGGGTTGTCCAGAATTGCAGCTTGCTTTTCAGGATTGTTGATGAAGTAGGGCGACAGATAGCCGCGGTCAAACTGCATGCCTTCCACGACATCCAGTTCGTTGGCCAGGCTCTTGCCTTCTTCCACGGTGATCACGCCTTCCTTGCCGACCTTGTCCATGGCCTGGGCGATGATTTCACCCACGTCGGAGTCGGAGTTGGCGGAGATCGTACCCACCTGGGCGATTTCCTTGGAAGTGGTCGTAGCCTTGGACTGGGCCTTCAGTTGCTCAACCAGAGCAGCCACAGCCTTGTCGATACCGCGCTTCAGGTCCATGGGGTTCAGACCAGCGGCCACGTACTTGGAACCTTCGCGCACGATGGCTTGGGCCAGCACGGTCGCAGTCGTTGTACCGTCACCAGCGATGTCGTTGGTCTTGGAAGCCACTTCCTTGACCAGCTGAGCACCCATGTTCTGCAGCTTGTCCTTCAGTTCCACTTCCTTGGCCACGGACACACCGTCCTTGGTCACGGTAGGGGCGCCGAAAGAACGCTCCAGCACCACGTTACGGCCCTTGGGGCCCAGGGTTACCTTCACAGCGTTGGCCAGGATGTTCACGCCTTCAACCATGCGTGCACGTGCTTCACCACCGAATACTACGTCTTTAGCTGCCATTTTTGGCTCCTAGAAATCTGGTTCAAATCGGCTGCCAGGGCTTATCAGTCAAGCGCTGGCAGCTATGAAATTCAATGTTTTGAAGAGAACTTTTGTCTTCGGCCGGACTTGCAGTCCTTAACTTTGCTTCGCAAAGTGAGCCTTCGACGAAAGTAAATCACTGCGTGATTTACTTTTCCACAACCGCAAACAGGTCGTCTTCCTTCATGACCAGCAGCTCTTCGCCGTTCAGCTTCACGGTCTGGCCGGAGTACTTGCCGAACAGCACGCGGTCGCCCACCTTCACGTTCAGAGCGATGTGTTCGCCCTTGTCGTTGCGCTTGCCGGGGCCTACAGCCAGCACTTCGCCCTGGTCAGGCTTTTCAGCAGCGTTGTCAGGGATATAGATGCCCGAAGCTGTCTTTGTTTCGTTCTCAAGGCGCTTGACGATCACGCGGTCGTGCAAAGGACGCAGGTTCATAACATCTCCTAGATATCAATCAACAAGGTGAAACTTGGGCCACCCTGCTTGCGCAGAATGGCAGTAAATGCTGCGAGCCTGGGATGCTGTTAGCACTCAAGCTCGTCGAGTGCTAATAATAAGGTAAAAATTTTTGCTTTCAAGAGGTGGGTGCTCTCGGAATTTTGTAAACAGCGCCAGCACCAGCCAACAAGGCTCCCGCAGGAGCCTTGTAGAACACAGCCATCCAAGACCCACACCATGCGGTGATGTCTTGGATGTTTGGTATGTGAGTAGTTACTTTGTATTGCACTGCGCGGCCAGTGCCTGCAGGGCATCGCCCGTCATGCGGTAGCGAATCCACTCGGACTGGGGCTTGGCACCCAGGCTGTCATA
Source organism: Pseudomonadota bacterium (assembly GCA_023418355.1). Lineage (GTDB taxonomy): Bacteria > Pseudomonadota > Gammaproteobacteria > Burkholderiales > Burkholderiaceae_C > Comamonas. The sequence continues at coordinate 7,192 of JAEZZU010000135.1, forward strand.
GAACTCGATGGACGGGGTGTTCCAGTCCAGCACGCTCCACTCAAAGCGGCCGCAGTCGTGATCGACCGCAATCTGGGCCAGGTGGCTCAGCAGCGCCTTGCCTGCGCCCTTGCCGCGGTGCTCGGGCGAGACGTACAGATCTTCCAGGTACAGGCCCAGGCGGCCCTGCCAGGTGGAGTAGTTGAAGAAGTACACGGCAAAGCCCACGGGCGTGTTGCCATCCAGGCAGATCAGGCCAAAGACCTTGGGGTTTTCGCAGAACAGCGTGCGGTGGACATGGGCGGGCGTGGCCAGCACTTCGTGCTCGGCTTTTTCATAAATTGCCAGCTCGCGCACAAAGTGCAGGATCAGGTCGGTGTCTTCAATGGTGGCGGGGCGGATGGTCAGGGCGGACATAACTCTCTCAACAATCAAAGTAAGGCAGGCGTGGGGCCGCCGCCAAAACGTGCAAAGCAGCGGCGCAGCACGTGGAAATGGTCTTCAAACATCTGGCTTTCCATGGCAGCCAGTTCGCTCAAAGGTACCCAGCGGGCGTTGGCCGCATCGTCTCCGCCCTGCACGGCGGGCAGGCTGCTGCTCGGCAGGTGGAAGACAAACACATGGGTGATGGTGCGCCCGCGCAGGCTGCGGTCCGGGTGGTCAAACACTTCCGTGCCTTGCCAGGCGGCTTGCATCTCAGAGGTTGACAGCGGCAGGCCGGTTTCTTCATCGAGCTCGCGCAGGCAGGACTGCCACAGCGTATCGCGTGGCTCCACAAAGCCGCCGGGCAGCGCCCACAGGCCCTTGCCGGGAGCATGACCGCGCTGGATCAGCAGCACATGGCCGTGGCAGACCAGCAGGCCATCGACGGTGACAAACACCGGCGGGTAGGGCACACTGGCCCAGGCAGACTTGTAGCCGGAAATCATGCGCCATTCGGCACGCATGGCGGCGTAGTCGGGCGTGGTTTGCCACTGGCGCAGCCACTGTGCCGTGGAAGCGGGTAGCAGCGGGACGAGTTGTTCCCACATCTGGTCGTGCGGCAGGTCCTGCAGGTTCCAGTAGATCTCTCGCGTGGGTGTGCCGTCAAACGCGCCCTGGCGGGGCAGGCTCAGCAGTTCCCATTCGGGAAAGCGGGCGAGGTAATTGCTGCTGTCATCCTTGAAATGGCCGACCAGCGCAATGCGTGACCCCGCAGGCACTTGCGCTTGTACGGCAGCAATCACGGCCTGTACCCAGCGGGGTTCGTCGTAGTAGTCGCGCACAGGCACGCAGCGCACACGGGCCGCGTCGGTAGCAGGCAGGCTGTTCAGGATCAGCGCTTCACGCTCCTGCCAGGTGAAGGGATTCTTGGGACTGCGAGCCTGCCAGGCGCTGCCCAGCACGACGACGACTTGCTCGGCCGCCTGCAGGGCTTGCTGCAGCAGCGCCAGATGGCCCCGATGGAAGGGCTGAAAGCGCCCGATGAGCACTGCAGTGTGGGGAACAGAAGAACGGTGCATCTTGAAAAAAAATAGCTGCTAGCGCTTTTAAACAAAGGTTTTCAAATAGTTTTGTATCTGAAATACAGATAAATCAAGCGCTGGAAGCTATGGTTTTATGGGTTCTGAGGAGGCTCGGCAATCTGGAAGACCTGGCGCAGATAGGCCAGATAGGTTTCATCTTCGCACATGGTTTTGCCGGGCGTATCCGAGATCTTGGCCACGGGCTGGCCGTTGGCGCGCACCAGTTTCATGACGATGTTCAGCGGCGTCAGCCCCACATCGTTGGTCAGATTGGTGCCAATGCCAAAGCCCAGCTGAATGTGCGGCGCAAAGTAGCGCCACAGTGCCAGGGCGCGGTCCAGGTTCAGACCGTCCGAGAACACCAGCCGCTTGGTGTGCGGGTTGATGCGCAGCTTGCGGTAGTGGGCAAGCGCCTGGTCGCCCCACTCAAATGGATCGCCTGAGTCGTGGCGCAGGCCATCGAACAGCTTCGCAAAATACAGGTCAAAGTCTTCGAGGAAGGCGCGCATGCCCACCGTATCGGTCAGGGCAATGCCCAGGTCGCCCCGGTATTCCTGCACCCAGTCTTCAAGTGCCGCCTTCTGAAAGTCGCGCAGGCGCACGCCCTGGGACTGAAAGCTCTGCATGTACTCGTGCGCCATGGTGCCAATCGGCACGATGTCCAGCTCCTTGGCCAGCAGTACGCTGGACGTGCCCTTGAACCACTGCGGCACCTCGCGGGTCATGGTCGCCACGACTTCGCGGTGCCAGGGTTCGGAAAAACGGCGGCGAAGGCCAAAGTCGGACAGCTCAAATGGGTGGGCCAGTACGGGCTCGTTCTTGACGGCGCGCAGGCGCTCTATCTTGGCCTGCAGGCGGCGGCGGCCTTCATTGAGCGTATCGGCTGTCTGCAGGCGGCGGAAGTACAGCTCGTTGACGATGGCCAGCACATGGATCTCAAAACCCATGACATGCACCTGCGGTCCATGGGCTTCAATGCTCAGCCCCCCTTCGGGCGTGGCCTTGACTTGCACAAAGTCGCGCTGGAACTGGAACAGGCGCAGAAAGTCAACAAAGTCGCTCTTGATGTAGCGCAGGCTGCTGAGGTAATCGAGCTCGTCCTTGGTGAAACGCAGGCTGCACAGGTGGTCCAGCTCGGCATTGACTTCTGCCTCCAGCTCCGCCAGCGGATAGGCCGTGGCATTGCGACAGGCAAAGCGGTACTCGGCCAGCGTCGTGGGGTGGCGGTGCAGCATGGCCTGCCACATGGTGAATTTGTAGAGGTCGGTGTCGAGCAGGCTGCGAACAATAGGCATGGTGCAGTCGTCCAGAAAGGTTTACAGGCGCAGGTCTGCGGTGGTGGAAAGCTGCACGCCAGCGGCCTGCATGCGCTGCAGGAAGGCATCGTGCTCGGCGGCAAAGCCGTGGACGGGGCTCATGCCATCGGTCAGCAGCACCATGCGCTGGGCAAAACCGGCAGGGGCATGCTCCAGCAGGTGCTCCACGGTCGAGCGCACGCAGTGGCTGCTGGCCTCGCCGGCCACGATCAGCTGCTGCGCCTGCAGCAAGCGGTGCAGCAGGGCCTGGTTCAGGCAGGTCTGCGGGGCAGCGGGGTCTGGCACTTCGGCTTCAAGTGCGCTGTAGTGCTCGGTCCAGGGGTGCATGCCCTTGAACACGTTCGAGACGGCGCGTTGGCGGGCCACCTGCCATGCACCGCAGGCGGCCAGCACATCGGCGTGTACGCCATGGCCCCAGCTGCCAATCTCACAGTGCACGGGCCAGACCATCAGCGTGTAGCGCCCACGGGCTTCCAGTGCATCCAGATAGGCCAGTGCGCGTTCCAGATGCGCTGGCTGGCGTGGCTGGAACTGGCCAGCGCGCACCTGGGCGGCGGTGATGGCGGTAAAGGGGGCAACATCGCTGCCATCGGCCTGCTGCCAGAAGGCAGGGTGGGCAATGTCGAACACCTGGTGCGAGTCCAGCGTGACGGTGATGTGGTCAATGTGGCTGGCCTGTGCACGCAGCCAGGCGGCCACGCGCTGCATGTCGGCGTGTGCACCGGGCACGGGCAGGCTGGGGCGCAGCTGGGAAGGGCAGGCACTGGCAGGCAGATCGCAGAAATCGTTTTGCGGGTCGATCAGCAGCAGTTGGCGAAGGTGGCTCATGGCGCAGTCAAACTGTACAAAGCAATAGCAAGCAGTTTAGGCGCTTGTAGCCTGCAGCCAGCGTAAAAGTACAAAAGGGCTGCCAGTGCAGCCCTGTAAAACGGCAAGGCAGTCGCCGTCTTATTTCAGCATCTTGCGCGCAGCTCCCACTCCCAAGGCTGCCAGCACGATAAAGATCACGGCGATGACCAGGAAGATGAAGAACAGAATCTTGGCAATGCCTGCGGCGCCTGCCGCAATTCCCGTGAAACCGAACAGACCAGCCACCAGCGAGATGATGGCAAAAATGATGGCGTACTTCAGCATGTGATGCGCTCCTGTCTGAGGGTGCCCTGAGGCAAGTGGCTTCACGATAAAAGCCATGCATCACGCCGTTCGTCGGCTGCTGTGTGCGGCGCATGTAGGAGTGCCGCCTGCGATACAGACGCAAAAAAGCCCACACAAGGTGGGCTTGGACAAGGGGATGGGCTGGAATGACTTCAGGCCTGATGCCTTGTCTGTCTTTGGGGCTGCACTCACATGGCTTTCGCCATATGAGCTTCGCCCGCGAACAGATACCGCGCTGATCGCGCAGTGGTTTGAATTACTTCAAACCTGCTGCAGCACGCAGTTCTGCAGCCTTATCTGTGCGCTCCCAAGTGAACTCGGGCTCTTCGCGGCCGAAGTGGCCGTAGGCAGCGGTCTTGCTGTAGATGGGGCGGCGCAGGTCCAGCATCTCGATGATGCCGCGAGGACGCAGGTCAAAGTGCGCAGCCACCAGCTTGGCGATTTCTGCATCGGGAATCACGCCGGTGCCTTCGGTGTACACCGTGATGTTCATGGGGCGAGCCACGCCAATCGCGTAGGCCACCTGCACCTGGCACTGGCGTGCCAGGCCCGAAGCCACCACGTTCTTGGCCACGTAGCGGGCAGCGTAGGCTGCGGAGCGGTCCACCTTGGTTGGGTCTTTGCCGGAGAAAGCACCGCCGCCGTGGGGGCAGGCACCGCCGTAGGTATCCACAATGATCTTGCGGCCTGTCAGACCGCAGTCGCCCTGAGGGCCACCGACCACAAAACGGCCTGTGGGGTTGATCAGGTACTTGGTGTCCTGCAGCCATTCCTTGGGCAGCACGGGCTTGATGATTTCTTCAATGATGGCTTCGGTGAACGAGGCCTTCATCTTGGTCGCCGACTCGGACTGGTCAGGGCTGTGTTGGGTAGACAGCACCACGGTGTCGATGCTGTGGGGCTTGCCATCCACATAGCGCATGGTCACTTGCGACTTGGCGTCAGGGCGCAGGAAAGGCAGACGGCCGTCCTTGCGCAGCTGGGCCTGGCGCTCCACCAAGCGGTGCGCGTAATAGATAGGCGCAGGCATCAGCTCGGGGGTTTCGTCGCAGGCATAGCCAAACATCAGGCCCTGGTCACCGGCGCCGATGTTCAGTTCGTCGTCGCTGGCGCGATCCACGCCCTGGGCAATGTCCTGGC
>JAEZZU010000184.1 GCA_023418355.1 Pseudomonadota bacterium
CCATCGACCCCAGCGGCGCAGGCGGACTGACTGCGGACATCACCACCATTGCCTCTGTGGGCGGCCACCCCGTCGCCGTTGCCACCGGGGTCATCGTGCGCGATACCAGCCATGTGTTTTCACACACCGCCATGGATGACGAGCTCGTCACCGACCAGGCACGCACTGCGCTGGAAGACATTCCCGTGCGTGCCATCAAGCTGGGCTTTGCGGGCAGCCCGGCCAATCTGGCAGCGATTGCCGAGCTGGCCAGCGACTACCCCGACATTCCCATCATCAGCTACATGCCGGACCTGTCCTGGTGGCAGGGCGACGGGCTGGAAGAGTATCTCGATGCCTTCCAGGCGCTGGTCATGCCACAGACCTCGGTACTGGTTGGCAACTACGGCACCTTGAGCCGCTGGCTGCTGCCGGACTGGAGCCACAGTCGCCCACCAACGGCCCGAGATATTGCCAAGGCTGCAGAAGCGCGCGATGTACCGTTTGTCCTTGTCACGGGCATTCCCCTACCCGAGCAGCACCTGGACAACGTACTGGCTTCCACCGAAACCGTCATTGGCAGCAGCAAGTTTGAGCTGTTTGATGGCAGCTTCAATGGTGCAGGTGATACCCTTTCGGCAGCGCTGACGGCCCTGCTGGCCGCCGGCAATGATTTAGGAGCTGCGGCACAGGAAGCGCTGGAGTATCTGGACCACAGCCTGGGCGCAGGCTTTCGCCCCGGCATGGGCCAGCTCATCCCCGACCGCATGTTCTGGGCCCAGCCGGAAGAAAGCGCGGCAGCCACTGCCGCAGCCGCTGCTGCTGCGACCGAAGCCGAGGCTCAGCCCGAAGCGCAGCCAGCCGCTCCTGAAGCAGAAAACCAACCGCCCCTCGAGGGCTTTGTGATGCCTCTACATGACACAAAACACTGACCTGAATCAAGCTTTATTCGAGCGCGCCAAGGGCGTGATCCCTGGCGGCGTGAACTCCCCCGTGCGCGCCTTCAATGCCGTGGGCGGCACCCCCCGTTTCGTCAAGCGTGCACAGGGTGCTTACTTCTGGGACACGAACGACCAGCAGTTTGTGGACTACATCGGCTCCTGGGGGCCCATGATCCTGGGCCACGGCCACCCCGAAGTGGTGCAAGCCGTGCAGGCCGCCGTGCTGGAAGGCTTCAGCTTTGGTGCACCCACCGAGCGTGAGGTGGTGCTGGCCGAAAAGATTCGCGAACTCGTGCCTTCCATGGAAATGGTGCGCATGGTGTCGTCGGGCACGGAAGCTGGCATGAGTGCCCTGCGCTTGGCGCGTGGCTATACCGGCCGCAGCAAGATCATCAAGTTCAATGGCTGCTACCACGGCCATGCGGATTCGCTGCTGGTGAAAGCTGGCTCGGGTTTGGCTACCTTTGGCGCTTCGTCGTCTGCGGGCGTGCCTGCCGATGTGGTCAAGGACACCATCGTGCTGGAGTACAACGACGTTGCCCAGCTCGAAGAAGCTTTTGCCAAGATGGGCAGCGAGATTGCCTGCGTGATCATGGAACCCATCGCGGGCAACATGAACTTTGTGCGTGCCTCGGTCGAATTCACCCGCCGCATTCGCGAGCTGACCAAGGAACACGGCGCGCTGATGATTTATGACGAGGTCATGACCGGCTTCCGCGTGGCCCTGGGCTGCGCACAAAGCCTGTATGCCAAGGAGATCGAAGGCTTTGTGCCTGACATCACCGTGATGGGCAAGGTCATTGGCGGTGGCATGCCCATGGCGGCCTTTGGTGGCCGCCGCGAGATCATGGAAAAGCTCTCGCCGCTCGGCCCTGTCTACCAAGCAGGCACCTTGTCGGGCAACCCGATTGCCACGGCTTGCGGCCTCAAGACGCTGGAACTGATCAGCCGCCCCGGCTTCCATGCCGAGCTGCACCTGAAGACCGGCCACCTGATGCAGGGCCTGAAGTCCGAAGCGCAAGCGGCTGGCATTCCTTTCAGTGTGGACTGGCAAGGCGGCCTGTTTGGCTTCTACCTGCTGCCCGAGCTGCCCACCACCTACCACGAAGTCATGAAGACCGACGGCCAGCTGTTCAACAAGTTCTACCACGGCATGCTGGCGCGCGGTCACTACTTCGCTCCGGCGCTGTACGAAGCCGGTTTTGTGAGCATGGCCCACAGCGAGCAAGACATTGACCGCACGGTGGAAGCTGCGCGCGAAGTGTTCAAGACGCTGTAAGCCACACAGCTTCACCCAGCAAAAGCCCTGCAGGTGGCAATACCTGCAGGGCTTTTTTGATAGCTGCCAGCGCTTGAAAATCAAAGGTTTCAGATAGTTTTCACTTTGAACCCCAGATTTATCAAGCGCAAGGCGCTTTTATTTTTGAAGTTCACTCACCCTTGGCCAGGCGTGAATGGCGCATGCCGTAGCAAACATAAATCACCACGCCCAAAGCCATCCAGCCCAAGAAGCGCGCCCAGGTCAGGTTGGTCAGATTCATCATCAGATAGACACACAGCACAGCCGAGAGCACGGGCAGCACAGGCCCGAAGGGCACGCGGTAGCCGCCAGCCTGCGGGTTCTTCTTGCGCAGCACCAGCACCCCCACGCTGACCAGCACAAAGGCCGACAGCGTGCCGATGTTGATCATCTCTTCCAGCGCTTCCACATTGGTAAAACCCGCCAGCAGCGCCACCACGATGCCCACGGCCACCTGCAGGCGCACAGGCGTCTTGTTGACCTTGGAAGTCACACCCCAGCTGCGGGGCAGCAGGCCATCACGGCACAGCGCCAGCAGCACGCGCGCGCTGCCCATGAGCAACACCATGACCACGGTGGTCATGCCTGCCAGCACGCCGATGGCAATGATCTGCGCCGCCCAGTCTGCACCCACGGCGATGAACGCGGTGGCGAGCGACGGATTCTCGGCCTTGGCCAGTTCGCTGTAGTGCACCATGCCGGTCAGTGCCAGCGTCACCAGGATGTAGAGCACCGTCACCAGCGCCAGACCACCCAGAATGCCACGCGGCAGCGTGCGCTGGGGGTCTTTCACTTCTTCGGCCGAGGTGGCCACGATGTCAAAGCCCAGGAAGGCAAAGAACACCAGTGCTGCGCCCGAGATCACACCCAGCCAGCCATACTGGCTGGGCTGCGCGCCAAACAGCCAGGCCAGCATGGGCTGGCCCCAGACATCGCCGGACACGCCATGCGCCACCACGGGCGCCTGTGCAGGTGGAATAAAGGGTGAGAAGTGGCTGGTGTCCATATAGGTAAAGCCCACCACGATCACAAACAGCGTGATGGCAATCTTCACCAGCGTGAAGAAGTTGTTCACGCGCGCCGATTCCTTGGTGCCCTTGATGAGCAGCAGCGTGAACACGGTCACGATGAGGAAGGGCCCCCAGTTCAGCGTCAGGCTGCCCAGCTGCAGCGTGGAAGGAATGTCCCAGCCTGCCGTGGCAAACACCGTCGAGAGATAAATCCCCCAGTACTTGGCGATCACGGCACCGGCCGAGATCATCTCCAGCAGCAGGTTCCAGCCAATGATCCACGCCAGCCCCTCGCCCAGCGTCAGATAGGTATAGGTGTAGGCGCTGCCCGTGACCGGCACCTTGGAGGCGAACTCCGCATAGCACATGATGGCCAGCGCGCAGGTAAACGCCGCGATGATGAAGGAGAAGATCACCGCAGGCCCCGCAAACGTGCCTGCCGCACGGGCACCCACCGAGAAGATCCCTGCGCCCACGGCCACGGCCAGGCCCATGATGATCAGGTCAAAAGTACCCAGTGTGCGCTTGAGCTGGCGCCCTGGTTCGTCGGCATCAGCCAGTGCCTGTGCGACGGATTTGGTTCGTAACCACTGCATGCAAACCCTTTTTCACTGTCCTCGCACACAGCGCAGACAGCCATCTTTGATTCAAAAGCATGAGCATAGGGATTACCCGTACACTGCGCACAAAGCCTGCACTTACACCCGAAGCAACGCTTGTTTATTGCGCAGCATGCCTGCAATCGCAGGCTAATCGAGTTAGTGCCCACATCGGCTCAGGATGCCTGCCAATGCAGGCATTGAAGCGCTCATTCCATGCATAAAGCACACCAATGACGCAAAAAAGCCCGAAAACCTGGACCAGGCTTTCGGGCCAATAGACGTAACACTTATAAGCTTATTCAGCCTTGGTGGATGGCAGCGCCAGAATCCAGGCGGCCATGCCTTCGGCCTGCTCCTGCGTCACCTGCGGGTGGCGCGGCATGATCACATTGCCCCACACACCCACACTGCCGTTGCGAATCTTGTCCGCCAGATAGGCCTGCGCATCGCTTCTGTCCGCATAGCGCTCAGCCACCTGGATAAAGCCGGGGCCGACAAACTTGCGATCCACGCCGTGGCAGCGCATGCAGTCACTGCCATCGATCCAGGCCTTGCCCTGCACCAGCTCCGGGCGCTGCTGCGCCACATCATCCACAACCTTGGCAGCGGCCTGGTCCGAAGGTGTGCCGACGTACAGCCGCACGCCCAGATTGAGCACGCCCAGCACCACCAGAATCATGCCAATGATGATGACCCAGCCAATCCACTTGGGACGCTGCACGGGTTCATCGTCGTAGTCCTCCATGAAAAATTCCTTTCACCCAAAACAAAATCGGCATGGTGCCGAAACAACCATGCCGAGTGTGCGCGCCCTTGTTCAACTTAGCTTAAGCAAGGGCGTTTGCTGCGCAAACAGGATTTTTTGAGATAGCCCAGACCATCGCAGATGGGCGGTTGAGACGAGGCGCAAAGCCGCAGACAGTAGCAGCGCTACGGCAAGGCTTTGCAACGAAGTATCAAGGGCTAGGTCAAAAAATCCAACCAATTAGTGGCGGAAGTGGCGGACGCCGGTAAACACCATGGCGACTCCACGCTCGTTCGCTGCATCGATCACTTCCTGATCACGCATGGAGCCACCAGGCTGCGCCACGCAGGTTGCACCTGCATCGACCACCACATCCAGACCATCACGGAAGGGGAAGAAGGCATCCGACGCCACGACCGTGTTCTTCAGGCTCAGCTTAGCAGCTTCTGCCTTGATGGAGGCAATGCGTGCCGAATCCAGACGCGACATCTGGCCTGCGCCCACACCCATGGTCATGCCGTTCTTGCAGAACACGATGGCATTGGACTTGACGAACTTGGCGACCTTCCAGGCGAACAGCAGATCGTTCAGCTCTTCAGGGGTAGGCTGCTTGATGGTCACGACCTTCAGGTCAGCCAGTTGCAACTCGTGGTTGTCGGCGGATTGCAGCAGCAGGCCGGAACCCACGCGCTTGGTTTCCAGCGCATTGCGCACGGAGCCATAGTTGTCGGGCAGGGCGATCTTCATCAGACGCACATTGACCTTGGCCTTGAAGATTTCCAGCGCTTCTGCGGTGAAGTCAGGGGCCATCAGCACTTCAACGAACTGCTTGGAAACGGCTTCAGCAGCCGCCTTGTCCACAGGGCGGTTGAAGGCGATGATGCCGCCGAACGCGCTGGTGGGGTCGGTCTGGAAAGCCTTGGAGTAGGCCTCGAAGGGGTTGGCACCAATGGCCACACCACAGGGGTTGGCGTGCTTGATGATCACGCAGGCAGGCACTTCAAAGCTCTTCACGCATTCCCAGGCCGCATCGGCGTCGGCAATGTTGTTGTAGCTCAGTTCCTTGCCCTGCAGCTGCACGCCGGTGGCGAGCGATCCGGCAGCAGGTGCCAGGTCACGGTACCAGGCGGCTTGCTGGTGGCTGTTTTCACCGTAGCGCAGGTCCTGCACCTTCACGTACTGCTCGTTGAACTGGCCGGGGAATTCGGCACGGGCGGGCACGTATTCTTCGCTCAGCTTTTCTTCTTCGAACTTCACGCTCGACAGGTAGTTGCTGATCGCACCGTCGTACTGGCTGATGCGGTTGAATGCCGCCACGGACAGCTCAAAGCGCAGCTGGTTGGACAGCTTGCCATTGGCCTTCAGCTCGGCCAGCACTTTTTCGTACTGGTCGGCAGCCGTCACCACGCCCACGTCCTTCCAGTTCTTGGCGGCAGAGCGCACCATGGCAGGGCCGCCGATGTCGATGTTCTCGATGGCGTCGGCCAGCGTGCAACCTTCTTTGGCCACGGTTGCTTCGAAGGGGTAGAGGTTCACCACCAGCAGGTCGATGGTCTCGATGCCATGTTCCTTGAGCGCAGCCATGTGCTCGGGCAGATCGCGGCGGGCCAGCAGACCGCCATGCACCTTGGGGTGCAGGGTCTTGACGCGGCCATCCAGCATCTCGGGGAACTGGGTGACTTCTGCCACTTCAGTAACAGGCAGACCCTTGTCAGCCAGCAGTTTGGCAGTACCGCCGGTAGAGAGCAGCTGAATACCCATCGCATGCAGGGCCTGGGCAAATTCAACAATACCGGTCTTATCGGAGACGGAGAGCAGTGCTTTCATGGTGCAACTCAATAATGATGAAATCGTGACTCAGCGCTTACCCTGCAAGCGCTGACAGCTATCAAAAGAGGAATCTCCCAGCACTCAGAGCATGCCGTGTTCCAGCAGCTTCTTGCGCAAGGTGTTGCGGTTCAGGCCCAACCACTGTGATGCCTTGGACTGGTTGTTGGCCGCATGTTGCATGACCACATCCAGCAGCGGCTTTTCCACCAGTCGCAGCAACATGTCATACATGTTGCTGGGGGTCTCACCGCCCAGATCACGGAAGTAGTTTTCGAGATTTGCGCGAATGCATTCCTCAATGTTCTGATTGTCGTTCTGTACTTGGGTGCTCATGCAGCCAATTCCTCAATTGCTTGCTCGTCTGCCCCATTCGTTGCATATGGCAGACGTTCCATCTGCAGGCCCAACTGGTCCAGATAATCGGCCACGGCCTGCCACTGCGTCTGGCAGTCTTCGATGGTGTTGATGTATTTGCGAAATGCTTCGCCTCCTGGCAGGGCGCGCACATACCACGCAATGTGCTTGCGCGCGCTGCGCACCCCGGTCAGCTCGCCATACAGGCTGTAGTGGTCCTGCAGATGCTCCAGCAGCAGCTGTCTGAGTTCAGACACCAGCGGCGGCGCCATGTGCTCACCTGTTGCCAGAAAGTGAGCAATCTCGCGGAAGATCCATGGGCGCCCCTGTGCCGCGCGGCCCACCATGACGGCATCCGCACCGGTATAGGCCAGCACATCCCGCGCCTTTTCAGGGCTGGTGATGTCACCATTGGCCACCACAGGCACGCTCACCGTCTGCTTGACGGCAGCAATCGTGTCGTACTCGGCCATGCCCTTGTAGCCCTGCTCACGCGTGCGGCCATGCACGGTGAGCATCTGAATGCCCACCTCTTCAAAGCGCTTGGCCAGCACCACGGCATTCTTGTGCGCGTCGCACCAGCCGGTGCGCATCTTCAGGGTCACGGGCACGTTGTAGGGGCGTGCAGCCTCTACCACGGCCTGGGCAATTTCCACGGCCAGCGGCTCGTTCTGCATCAAGGCGGAACCTGCCCACTTGTTGCACACCTTCTTGGCCGGGCAGCCCATGTTGATGTCGATGATCTGCGCGCCACGCTCGATGTTGTAGACAGCGGCTTCGGCCATCATGGGCGCGTCCGTGCCTGCAATCTGCACGGCAATCGGGCCAGGCTCACCCGCGTGGTTGGCGCGGCGGCTGGTCTTGAGGCTGTTCCACAGGTCTTTGCGCGATGTCACCATCTCGCTGACCGCATAGCCTGCCCCCAGGGCCTTGCACAACTGGCGAAATGGCCGGTCCGTCACACCCGCCATGGGGGCAACAAACAGGTTATTGGTCAGTGTGTACTGACCGATGTGTAGCGCAGTCATGGAAGGCAAGCCCAGCGGGGAGAAAGGGAACTGTCAGGAAGGAAAGGGCCTGCATTTTACCTGCTCATTTTTTGAGCACATCGCTACGCTATAAAGACACTAGCAAAGCCTCAGGTAAACGCCATTGCCTGTGCAAACTAGCGAGAGGCGACAGGCACAAAGGCCCACCACTGTCCGGGCACCACCTGCCAGCCATAGCGCTGCATCACCGCTGCCAGCCACTGGCGGTTGAAGGCCACGTCTGGCGAGACTTCATCCTCGGGCTCTGGCTCCCCCAGATGCACATCACCCATGTCCACAGGCTCCCCATCGGCCAGAGGACCTCGCACGTAACGGGTGGCAATGTCACTGTCCAGCACCTCGACACGGACATCCAGCACCTGTGCCATCTGGCCCTCAGCCACGCGTACAAAGGGGCAGTCCTGCACCACCAGATGCATGCCCTGCGACTGCAGCCACGCCCTGAGCAGCTGCAGGCTCCCTCGGGTCTTCGAAGCAATCAGCAAAGACTCACATTCAAAAGCACTCTCGGAGGGCTGGTCAGTTGCAGGCAATGACTGGCTTTCAGCCTGCACTGCAGCAGCCAGCCCCCACACCATGCCAAGACCCATGCAGACGCCGTGTTTCCAAGACTTGATGATCATGCTGGGAGTGTAGAGGTTCGGCCGCATTTGTCTGTCACCGTAAACGCCAATGCGGCTGTGCTGATACGTGCGCACAAAGCGCTGTGGGCGTACAGCGTGTGCCTGTAAACAGCCTCTACACTTGCGTGCATGGATGTCTGGATTCAAGCCCTGTTCAATGCACTGGCCCTGCCTCAGTACGGTCTGAGCACCCTGTTTCTGGTGGCACTGGTGTCTGCCACCTTGCTGCCCATGGGCTCGGAGCCAGCAGTCGTCGGTCTGCTGCACCTCAACCCGGAACTGTTCTGGCCCGCCATTTTCACGGCCACGGCCGGCAACACGATTGGCGGCGCCATCAGCTGGTTCATGGGGCTGGGTGCCCACAAGGCCTGGAAAGCGGCACGCCAGCACCGCCTGCATGGGCATCCACCACCGAAACATCACAAGCCACCGCGTGAACTGAGCCGTGCCGAGCGCCGCGCACGCATCTGGCTGCGCCGCTGGGGCGCCAAAACCTGCCTGCTGAGCTGGCTGCCCATTGTGGGCGACCCCCTGTGCGCCGTGGCCGGCTGGCTGCGTCTGCCTTTCTGGCCCTGTGTGTTCTATATGGCCGTGGGCAAGTTTCTGCGCTATCTGGTGATGACCACGGCCATCCTCTGGGCCTTGCCTAACTGATACCCGTACCAGGGCTGCCGGTTGCGGCCTGCAATACCTGCAGCCGGTCCCACAGGCGCACCAGATCTGCCACCGAACGCAGCTGCAGCTTGCGCATGGCATTGCCGCGCCGCACTTTGACAGTGATTTCGCTCACACCCAGCTCGGCCGCAATCTGCTTGTTTAACTGCCCTGCCACTACGCCGCGCACCACGGCCTGCTCGCCCACCGTCAGGGTCTGCCACTGGGCCAGCAAGGCCTGGTCAGACTGCTGCTGCGCACAGCGCTGCTCATCCATGGCAACGGCCTGCTGGATCGCATCCAGCAAATCCTGATCACGAAATGGTTTGGTCAGAAATTCAATGGCCCCGTTTTTCATGGCCTGCACGCTCATGGGTACATCGCCATGCCCAGTGATAAAGATCACGGGCAAGCCAATGCCCCACTGCTGCATGCTGCGCTGAAAGTCCAGCCCACTTTGCTGTGGCATGCGGATATCCAGCACCAGGCAGGCTGCCCCCTGTGGTGGCTGTGCCTGCCAGTGCTGCACAAAATCTGCGGTCGTGCCAAAGCCGTGTACCTGCAGGCCTACGGATTCCAGCAAATCCTCCAGCGCTGCACGCACGCAGGCATCGTCATCCACCACAAACACCGTGGCTGTGGCGGGAATTTCAGAAATCTGGTGCAACTGCATGCTCTGTGTCTGCGATTGGCAAGGTGATGAAAAACATGGCGCCCGTGGTGCCGTCACTGCGCGGCTGCGCCCAGATGCGTCCGCCCATGGATTCCACCATGCTGCGGCACAGGCTCAGCCCCAGGCCCATGCCATGGGGCTTGGTGCTCCAGAAAGCATCAAACACATGCTCGGCAATGGCATCCGGCAAGCCTACACCGCAATCCTGCACTGTCAGCTGCACCTGCTGCGTCGGCAATGCCGTGGCGAACACTTTCACGGCAATGGGATCGCTGGGCACCGTCCAGTGGTGAACGGCTTCTTCCACCGCATCGGCAGCGTTGAGCAGCAGATTGCCCAGCACCTGCTGCAGCTGCAGGCTGTCAGCCCGCACGCGGGGCAGTACCACGGGAGCCTCCCAGCGCACCTGCAGGTGGCGCGCGGCCAGCCGCGCCTGGATCAGGGGCAGCATTTCCTGCACCACGGCATCCAGATCTACAGCCTCCAGCTGCGGTGCGTCACCGCGTGCCATGCCGCGCACCCGGTTGTTCACGTTGCTGGCACGCACCGCCTGATCCAGCATGCGCTGCAGGGCCTGATGCGCGCGTTCCAGCTGCGGCGGCTGCTGGGCCAGCCAGCGCTGGCAGGCATTACCGCTGGTCACAATGGCGCTCAGTGGCTGGTTGACCTCATGCGCAATCGCTGCACCCAGTGCGCCCAGATTGCCCATGCGTGTCAGATGCACCAGCCGCTCACGGGTGGCATGCTCGGCCGCACGCGCCTGCTGCATGCGCAGCCCAAGGCAGGCGGTAATCACAATCGCCAGCACACTGATGCCTGCATTGATCCAGCCTGCAGCGCTGGCCGAATCCAGACTCCAGACGTGGCTGAGCACGGTCAGCGCCACTGAAGCAGCAGCTACCAGCACCACACTGCGAGCAGACAGCCAGCGCAGTGCTACCAGAATCACCATGGTGTAGAGCACGGCAGCCGCTACCGCCTGCTCCATGTAGGTGTCCCACCAGGCGATCAGCAGCATGGCCAGCGCCATGCCTGCCAGCAGCGCGCCCTGGCGCATCTGCGATACAGATACTGTCCTCATCCCGCCCTCTTTATTCCTGTGCACGTGCCTGCCAGTAGGCCTGGCTGACGCCTGCTTCCTGTTCCAGCCGCTGCACGATGTCTTCCAGCTCTGCCACGTGTACGGCGGTGGCATACAGCGTTAGTTCAATTTCCACTTCACCATGGTCTGCCGCATGCTGCTCAATATCCCGCACAGGGTAGTGCGCCGCTTCCAGCCATTGCACGGCTTTTTCCCGCAAGTCCGCCTGCAAGACACGCTGGCAGACCACATGCACGCAATAGGTGGCCTCGGTAAACAGCTCGCCCATGGGTTGGCGGTTGATGCGATTGACCACCGGGCGCAGCAAGGTATTGGCCGCCAGCACAAACAGGGTGGCCAGCACGGCCTCCGGCAGCATCTTGGCGCCGGCGCAGCAGCCCACGGCTGCCGAGCACCACAGCGTGGCTGCCGTGTTCAGCCCCGAGACATTGGCCCCCTCTTTCATGATGGCGCCAGCCCCCAGAAAGCCAATGCCTGACACCACATAGGCAATCACCTGCATGGGACTGGGGGAGCCGCCATGCAGGCTGTAAAAGCGCACCGCCAGATCCACAAACACGGCAGCGCCGACGGCCACCAAGGTGTTGGTACGCAGCCCCGCCGTGCGCTGGCGCACCTGGCGCTCCAGCCCCACTAAGGCACCCAGCACAAAAGCCAGACTGAGGCTGCCGAGGGTACTAAGCCAGGCAGCCAGATCAAACGTTGTCCATTGCAGCATGGGTGATGACATGGGGAGAGTGTTTCACGAACCTGTGACAGCCGCCGTAGGCCAATTACAGAAAAAGCCCCGAAGCTGTGAGCCCGGGGCTTGTGTGAGCAGCGCCGCTTACTGCCAGCCAAAGCGGCGGATGTAATAGCGCTTCACAAAGGTGGTCAGCGCTGCATAGCCCACCAGGATGGCCACCAGCAGCGGCCAGTACGCGCCAGGCAGTGGCACCAGGCCAAACGATCCCGCCAGCGGCCCCATGGGCAGCCAGACCCCGATGGCCATGATGATGATGGTCATCACCATCAGCGCCCAGGAGCTGCGGCTTTCCAGGAACGGTATCTTGGGCGTGCGGATCATGTGCACGATCAGCGTCTGGGTCAGCAGACCCACCACAAACCAGCCGGACTGGAACAGCGGTGCCTGCGCATCCGTATTCGCCTGGAAGATGAACCACATCATGGCGAAAGTGGCAATGTCGAAGATCGAACTCAGCGGCCCAAAGAACAGCATGAAGCGACCAATGTCCTGCGGATTCCAGCGCAGTGGCTCACGCACCAGCTCGTCATCTACCTTGTCAAAAGGGATGGCAATCTGCGAGATATCGTAGAGCAGGTTCTGCACCAGCAGCTGCAGCGGCAGCATGGGCAGGAAGGGCAGGAAGGCCGAGGCCACCAGCACCGAAAACACATTGCCAAAGTTGGAACTGGCCGTCATGCGGATGTACTTGAGCATGTTGCTGAAGGTGCGACGCCCCTGCATCACACCCTCTTCCAGCACCATCAGGCTCTTTTCCAGCAGGATGATGTCGGCCGCTTCCTTGGCGATGTCCACGGCGCTGTCCACGCTGATGCCGATATCGGCCGCACGCAGCGCGGGTGCATCGTTGATGCCATCGCCCATAAAGCCCACCACATGGCCTTTGCTGCGCAAGGCATGGACCAGGCGTTCCTTGTGCAGCGGTGTCAGCCTTGCAAACAGGCGGTGCGTCTGCGCAGCTTCTGCCAGTGCGCTGTCGCTCATGCGCTCGATCTGCGCACCAGTCAGCGGAGTACCGGGGTCAATGCCGACCTGCTCGCACACACGCGCGGCCACCAGTTCGTTATCGCCCGTGAGCACCTTGACGGCCACACCGTGGGCCTTGAGCGCTTCAATGGCTGACGCCGTCGAATCCTTGGGTGGGTCCAGAAAAGCGATATAGCCCACCAGCACCAGATCGGCTTCATCAGCCACGCCATACGGGAAGGCCTGCGTGCCTTCCGGCCGCTGAATGCGCTTGCTGGCCACGGCCACTACGCGCAGGCCCTGGTTGTTCAGCTCCTGCGTCACGCTGCGCACACGTGCCAGCTGTGCTTCGGTCAGCGGCAACGTTTCTGCGCCCAGACGCACATGGCTGCAGGCCGACAGGATTTCTTCCACCGCCCCCTTGCAGACCAGTACATGCTCATTGCTATCCACAGGGCGCACGATGACGGACATGCGGCGGCGCACAAAGTCGAAGGGGATCTCGTCCACCTTCTGCCACTGCTCCTGCCAGTTGTCCTGGGGCGAGGCTTGCATGTGCTCGATCACGGCACGGTCCAGCAGATTCTTCAGGCCGGTCTGGTAGTAGCTGTTGAGCCAGGCCAGGCGCAGTGTGTCCTGCGAGGCTTCACCGAGCACATCGGTATGGCGCTCCAGCACGATCTTGTCTTGCGTCAGCGTGCCGGTCTTGTCGGTACACAGCACGTCCATGGCACCAAAGTTCTGGATGGCATCGAGCCGCTTGACAATGACCTTCTGGCGCGAAAGCACGACGGCCCCCTTGGCCAGGGTGGAGGTCACGATCATGGGCAGCATCTCGGGCGTCAGGCCCACCGCCACCGACAGCGCAAACAGAAAAGCCTCCGGCCAGTCGCCCTTGGTAAAGCCGTTGAGCAGCAGCACGATGGGCACCATGACCAGCGCAAAGCGGATCAGCAGCCATGAAACACTGTTCACACCCAGCTGGAACGAGGTCTGCACCCGGTCACCCGCCATGGTGCGCTGTGCCAGCGTGCCAAAGTAGGTGTCATTGCCCGTGGAAATCACCACTGCCGTGGCTACGCCAGAGACAATGTTCGTCCCCATGAACAGCAGGTTGTTCTGTTCCAGAATGCCTTCGGACGAATGCTGGCGATCGGCAAACTTTTCCACGGGCAGCGATTCGCCAGTCATGGCGGCCTGCGCCACAAACAAATCCTTGGCGCTGAGTACGCGGCAGTCGGCAGGCACCATGTCACCGGCCGAAAGCACGATGTGGTCGCCCGGCACCAGCTCGCGCATGGGCACTTCCATCTGCTGCGCCGCTGTTGCACCCTGCGGCACACGCAGCACGGTGGCCGTGCTGCTGACCATGGCCTTCAGACGCTCGGCACTGCGGTGCGAGCGCCCTTCCTGCACAAAACGGATCACCGTAGACAGCAGCACCATGCAGCTGATCACGATGGTGGCTTCCATGTCATCCGTCGCCGCAGACACCACGGCCAGCACCGTCAGCAGCACATTGAACGGGTTGCTGTAGCACTGCCACAGGTGCTGCCACCAGGCCAGCGGCTTTTCATGATCGACCTCGTTGGGGCCGTTACGCTCCAGGCGCTCTTCGGCGTTCTGCTGGCTCAGCCCCTCCTCGGGAGAGCGCAGACGCACCAGGGTGGTCGGAATATCGTCGCAGGCAGCACGCCACAGCGTGCGGCTCACATGCTCAGGCACCTGGGCAGAGGCCATGTCGGATTTGCCATCCGCACGGCGCGAGAAACTTGGCAGGGCGCTGCGCGAGAACAGGCCTTTGCTGCGCCTGCGGCGCAGAAAGTTGCCAAACCATGTGGTCATGAATTTCACAGGGGGATCTCCTCTGGGGAATGCGTGCACTGCGCGTGCACAGACACCCCTGCCGGATGGAGGCACTCCATCAAGGCATGGTGGTGTACAGATCAGGAGCTGCGTTCAGCCCCGCAGGCTGCAACGCAAAAGAATGGGCTGAAACCGGGCCTTACAGAGCCAGCCCCAGCAGACGGCGGCCGCCCCAGGGCAGAGGAATACGCGTTGCTGCCTTGACAGTAGAGACCGACATGGCAGCAGCTGCAGACTGATCCGCCTGCAGGGCAATTCCCAGTGGCTTCAGGCTTTCACGCTGTGCGCTGTGCAGATGGCGCAGCACGGCCTCGCGGCTGCTGTCCTGGAGCAGGCTCAGCACATCAGCAATCACGCGGGGAGAACAGCTGGACAAGGCGTTGCAAAACGCCACCAGTCCATGAGTCGCGAGCAAGGCGCGTACCTGGCAGACATTGCGGTCCATCAGTGCAGCGCGCAGGGAACGGGTGAGGGTGGGATAGTTCATGGGGGTCTCCTGGACGGTGTGCCCAGGCCCCATGTCAAGACACGGAATCAGATCCTGGACACACCGTCGTTTGCAATCAGTAAACGACAGATGGGTGTGGCGCACATGCGCCTTTCAGGGTCGGGTTCCAGATCCATGTCTCAGTACTCCTTGGTGAGAAAAACACCGCAGTCCATGCCTGCGCTGTGATGCTGTGTATTGTCACTGCCCTGCGCGCTGGCAGCTAGATGCTCTTGGTAGCGTGACGATATACCTTGGTATATGCCCAGGCACAGCACCGGTGCCTGGGCATAAGAAACGGCATCCGAAGATGCCGTTTTTCTAATCAATTTTCAGCTCTATGGCTTGTGTAACCTGCGCATAGCGCTCTATATCTGAGAGCACCATCTGCGTAAAGGCCTCTGCACTGCCGCCATCGATGGCAAAGCCCTGTGCCGCGATGGCCTGCGCCACCTCAGGCTTTTTCAGAATGTCGCGCAGCGCACGGTTGAGCTGCTGCACGGTAGCCGCAGGTGTTGCGGCTGGCACCAGCAGGCCATGCCACTGGTCAACGGCATAGTCAGGCACGCCCTGCTCTGCCACTGTCGGCACGCCTGGAAGGAGTGCGGAGCGCTGTGGCGATGTCACCGCCAGCGCACGCAGCTTGCCGGACTGCACCAGCGGCGCGGCGCTGCTGGCCGTAATGATGGCCATGGGCACCTGGCTGCCTGCCACGGCTGCCAACGCCGGGCCGCAGCCCTTGTAGGGCACCTGCTGCAGCATCACCTGACGCGCACGGGCCAGCATTTCCCCGGCCAGATGCTGGGGCGTGCCATTGCCGCAGGAGGCAAAGGGTACAGGTTCCTGCGGCTGTGCGACGGCCAGTACCTGTTCCAGACTGTGCCAGGGCGAATCCGCAGGCACCACGATGACCGAAGGCACAAAGCCCACATTCATCACCCCTGCGAAGTCCTTGCGCGGGTCAAACTCCAGCTGGCTGAACACGCCGGGGTTGATGGCAAACGAGCTGTTGACCATGAGCAGCGTGTGCCCGTCCGGCTTGGCATCGGCCACGATCTTGGCACCAATATTGCCGCTGGCACCGGGCTTGTTGTCCACCACCACGGGCACGCCCAGCTGCTGCTGCAGCTCCGCTCCCAGCTTGCGTGCCAGCCAGTCGGTGCCGCCGCCGGGAGGGAAAGTCACCACCATGGTCAATGGCTGCTTGGTTTGGAAGGTCTGCAGCCCATCCCCAGCTTTCTGATTGCCGCAGGCGGCCAGCCACAAGGCCAGCGCCACCGCACAGGCGCGTTGTGCAAGGCGGCGCATTTCAGGCATCCAGTCCGATATCGAGCACACGGGCGCTGTGTGTCAGCCAGCCCACGGCAATCTGGTCCACACCGGTCGCGGCCACCGCAGGGGCCGTTTCCGGCGTGATGCGGCCGGATGCCTCGGTAATCGCCCGGCCCTTGCACATGGCGACGGCCGTGCGCAAATCGTCCAGGCTCATGTTGTCCAGCAACACCACATCCACCCCGAGCTGCAGCGCCACTTCCAGCTGCTGCAGGGTGTCAACCTCCAGCTCAATCTTGACCATGTGCCCCACACCGGCACGCGCACGCTGCACGGCCTGCTCCACACCGCCGGCCAGTGCAATGTGGTTGTCCTTGATGAGCACAGCATCGTCCAGGCCAAAGCGGTGGTTGCTGCCACCGCCCACGCGCACAGCGTACTTCTGCACCACGCGCAGACCGGGCATGGTCTTGCGGGTACAGGTCACACGCGCCCCATACGGTGCAATCGCGCGGGCAATGGAGGCCGTGGCCGTTGCCACACCACTCAGGTGGCACAGATAGTTCAGCGCCACACGCTCGGCAGACAGGATCGCGCGTGCACTGCCGCTGATACGGGCAATCTCGGCTCCGGGCTGCAAATCGGCACCATCACGCAGCAGCACCTCAAAGCGTGCCAGCGGGTCCAGCGCCTGAAAGGCCAGTCGCGCCATGTCCAGACCGGCCAGCACGCCTTCCTGGCGCGCCACCAAACGCAGCTGGGCCTGCGCATCGGCAGGCACGATGGTGTCAGTGGTCAAGTCTCCTGCACGGCCCAGGTCTTCCAGCAAGGCCATCTGCACCAGCGGCTGCAGCATCACATCGGGCAGCGCAGGTACAGGCAAACGGTGGTTATTAATGCTCATTCTGAGTATTTATTAGACAAAAAAATAGGCGTGCCGCAGATTCGCTCGGCACACCTATTTATGCTAGTTTTGAGTACAACCGTTTGTCAAGCACCACGCGCCAGCGGCAGCTTGGTTCCGGCCATGGCTCGCTCCTGCAGCACATCGCTGCGAAAGCGGAACAGTTTGGCCGGGCGACCAGCACTGCCAGCCGTTATCTGCCCGGTTTCTTCCACCAGCGCCTGCTGCTCGATCAGGCGGCGGAAGTTCTGTTTGTGCAGGCCACGGCCTGCCAGTGCTTCCACCGTCTGCTGCAGCTGCAGCAAGGTGAACTCCGGCGGCATCAGCTCAAACACCACAGGGCGGTATTTGATCTTGGCCCGCAGCCGCGCCATGCCGGTCGCCAGTATGCGGCGGTGGTCATGCACCATGGCCTTGCCCGGCACCTGACCACGCATGGGCAAGCCCCGGCGGGCAGCTTCTTCAATCAGCCCGGCTTCAAACAGCAGCTCATAGCGCTGCAGCACCAGCTCTTCATTCCAGACCTGGCCATTAATTCCAAAATTAATAGCTACTCGCGCTTGCCTGGTCTGCCTTAGAGCCTGATTTGATGCTTCATCCACCCAGTCCTGCAGGTGCGGCAGTATGCAGCTTTGCAGTACTGCAG
Organism: Pseudomonadota bacterium; assembly: GCA_023418355.1. Classification (GTDB taxonomy): domain Bacteria; phylum Pseudomonadota; class Gammaproteobacteria; order Burkholderiales; family Burkholderiaceae_C; genus Comamonas. The sequence continues at coordinate 17,749 of JAEZZU010000184.1, forward strand.
GTGCACCTTGTCGCCAGTCTTCCCAGGGAAAAAAGCTATACCAGTCCTGCCAACTGGTCGCGCCCTGCGGGCTTTGTTCCGGCTCACAGGTCAAACCCAGATAGCTGATGGACAGCACATGGGCAGCCTCTTCACGCTCGCGGTCGGCAAAGGTATAGAGCTGCTCCACATAACCCAGCGAGTGCTGGGTCTGGCTTTCCACCCAGGCACGCAGGCCCGCCTGCAGCGAGCGGTGCACCATCTGGAACGGGCCAGCCGGCAGCGCCTGCCCACATTGCGTGGTCAGCACACGGGGCGCACCCTGACTGACCGCCACCAGGACGGCCACCAGTTCAGCATGCAGAGCCTGGGAGGGTGTTGCGTTCAATTTAGACGTTGAACAGGAAGTTCATCACATCGCCATCCTTGACGATGTATTCCTTGCCTTCTGCGCGCATCTTGCCTGCGTCCTTGGCACCTTGCTCACCCTTGTAGGCGATGAAGTCCTCAAACGCAATGGTCTGCGCACGGATAAAGCCGCGCTCGAAGTCGCCGTGGATCACACCAGCGGCCTGAGGAGCGGTGGCGCCCACACGCACGGTCCAGGCTCGCACTTCCTTCACACCAGCGGTGAAGTAAGTCTGCAGGCCCAGCAGCGAGTAGCCAGCGCGGATCAGGCGGTTCAGACCGGGTTCTTCCAGCCCCATTTCCTGCAGGAACATGTCGCGGTCTTCATCGTCCATCTCGGACATTTCGGCTTCAATCTTGGCGCAGATAGCCACCACGGGAGCACCCTGGGCTTCGGCATAGGCCTTGAGCTTGTCCAGCATGGGGTTGTTCTCAAAGCCGTCTTCCGAGACGTTGCCCACAAACATGGCAGGCTTGGCCGTAATCAGGCAGAAAGGCTTGAGCAGGGGTGCATCTTCCTTGGACACAGGCACCACGCGTGCAGGCTTGCCTTCATTGAGCGCCTGCTGGATGGGGGTCAGCAGCGAAACCAGCTTGGCCGCTTCCTTGTCGTTGCCGGACTTGGCCGCCTTGGAGTAGCGGTTCAGCGCCTTTTCCACGGTCGCCAGGTCAGCCAGGCACAGCTCGGTCTGGATGACTTCGATGTCGGCAATGGGGTCCACCTTGCCCGCCACGTGGATCACGTTGGGGTCTTCAAAGCAGCGCACCACGTTCACGATGGCATCGGTTTCACGGATGTGGGCCAGGAACTGGTTGCCCAGACCTTCACCCTGAGATGCACCAGCCACCAGACCGGCAATGTCCACAAACTCCACGATGGCAGGCACGATGCGCTCGGGCTTGACGATCTCTTCGAGCTGCTTCAGACGGGGATCGGGCACTTCCACCACGCCAGTGTTGGGCTCGATCGTGCAGAAGGGATAGTTCTCGGCGGCGATGCCAGCCTTGGTCAGCGCGTTGAAAAGGGTGGACTTGCCCACATTGGGCAGGCCCACGATGCCGCATTTGAGGCTCATGGATTTTTCCTTAAATATCAATGCAC
>JAEZZU010000204.1 GCA_023418355.1 Pseudomonadota bacterium
CATCTTGCTGCTGCGCCATTGCAGCACCGGAAGTCAACGCACACAGAGCGGCTACAGCCAGCAGAGTCTTTTTCATAATGGGTATTCAGTTAGTGAACCCGGGGACATCCCCCGTACAGCCATTGCACCACCGCGGGACTAGGTGCAATTTGCCATAAGTCAAAAGCACCATATTGGATATTTCAGTAATTTTTGAAATGTTGCCAATTGACAACACCTCAAAGAAGCGAAGCCAACGTATCTGCAAGCCACTTGCTCAAGACAAGAGCGACTGCTCACACCTCAAAGCCAAGTCATCTCATGTCCTGACAACCCACGAAAAAGTGCTCGTACCAGCCGCCGTAAACTCTTTTGGAGAGACTTGGCAAATCTATCAGGGCTTGTCGTAGTACGGCAGCGCCGCTTCATGTATCAGGCTGGGCTGCAAGCTCATGACATAGGGCAAGCCCAGAAAATTGCGCCAGCCACTCCAGTCTGCCTGGGTAATTTTTCCGTCTTTGTCCACATCCACAGGGACAGGCGACTGGCTATACAACGGCTGTTTCCCTCCGGTTGGCTTGAAGGCCTGCGCTTTTTTCTCTGTGCTCAACACCCGTCCTGTCTGCACATCCGTGGCGACCATGGGTTGCCCCACAAAGCCTTCCTTGATGACATAGACCGACTGATAGCCCTGCCCGGCAAGCTTGGGGTCCACAGCCAGATCTGGCCGTGCCAGCAGATTGGCAGCATCTGCTGCACATGCGGCATTGCGGCAAAGCACCGCAATCGGAGCATCCTTATAAGGCAGCAAATCTGTAGCAGCTTTCCAGAAATCCGCGGGGCTCATGCGCAGCTCACTGCCTTGCACAACCCCATAACGGCATTCACCGCCATCGTCCGATCGGATTTGCGCCTGCTCTGCACCACTGGGATGCGGCTGACACTGGCGGTAAATACGTGGATAAGGCACATGGTGTGCGCCTTCCGGGTGGCCCATACGATATTCCGTAGCATCGCGCACATCCAGCAGTGCCATGCGCTGCGAAGCAGGCAGCTGAGCACTCACGTAGGCGCGCGCTGCGCTGATGTCTCCGGCATAGTGACGCTCAGGCGCATAAATCACGGTAGCAGCAGCTGTAGCAGTTGGCTCTTGCACTTTGCCGCCATAAAAACCTTTGACATACGAACAACCTGAAGTCAGCAGCGCGGCGCCTAACACGCCCAGCTGGACAGTCCACTTCAATTGATGAGAGAGCATGGTGAATGGTTCAAAAGAAGCTGCTTGCATCTGCAGCTTCCATACACAAAGACACGCATCATAGATGCGCAGCCTTGCCTGCCGGGTGTTCGGGAACCGATGGCTTTCCCGCAACAGCATGCAGCGACAAGCTGCGCCCCCACCCCTAGAATGCTTTGAGACACCAGAACCAAGGATGACAAGCTTATGAGCAGTGTTTCCCCTTCCCCTGCTGAGGTACGCACCACGCCCTTGCACGCTTTGCATCTGGAGCTGGGTGCGCGCATGGTCCAGTTCGCTGGATACGACATGCCTGTGCAATATCCTCAGGGCTTGATTGCTGAGCACCGCCACACCCGCGAAAAAGTCAGCCTGTTCGATGTCTCGCACATGGGGCAGATCAGCGTCCGTGGTCCACAAGCCGCAGCTGCACTGGAGCAGGTATTGCCTGTGGATGTTCTGAGCCTTGCGCCCCATCGCCAGCGTTATGCCCTGCTGCTCAATGAAAGGGGCGGCATTCTGGATGACCTGATGCTCATCAACCGCGGCGATGACTATCTGCTCATTGTCAACGCCAGCCGCAAGCACGAAGATCTGGCCTGGCTGCAAACGCACATTGGCCAATCCTGCGATATACAGATGCTGCCCGACATGGCACTGGTTGCCCTGCAAGGCCCACAGGCAGCCGCCGTGCTGCAAGCCATCCATCCAGCCTGCAACACAATCAACTTCATGCAAGGCGCTCCCTTGCGCTTTCAGGGTGCTGTCGGCTACCTCACACGCAGCGGCTATACCGGTGAAGATGGTTTTGAGATCGCTTTACCTGCATCCCATATGGAAGCCTTTGCACGCTGGGCACTGGCGCAGCCACAGGTCATGCCAGCAGGACTGGGGGCGCGCAATACGCTGCGGCTGGAGGCAGGCTTGTGTCTGTATGGTGCCGATATGGACAGCACCACCACGCCCACACAGGCAGGCCTGGGCTGGAGCATCCCCAAAGTACGTCGTACGGGGGGACAGCGGGAGGGCGGCTTCATCGGCGCAGACACCGTGCTGCCACAACTTGCAGACAGCACCCTGGTCGACAAGATCCGCGTTGGCCTGCACGCCATGGAACGCGTGCCGGTACGTGACAGCACAGCCCTGCATATTCCGGATGGTGAAGCCATTGGCATCGTCACCAGTGGTTCCATGGCTCCCAGCCTGGACCGCCCTGTTGCCATGGGCTATCTGCCTGCGGCCTATGCAGACTTTGGAACTCGCATCCATGCCATGGTGCGTGGCAAACCGGTGGCGATGGAAGTCGTCCCTTTGCCCTTTGTAGCACCGCGCTACCGCAAAGGCTAAGCCTGCGCAATGCCAGATGTTTCCCGTCTCCCGTAGACCCATGCAGAAACCGCTACAGTGTCATCCATTCCGCACATGCACTGTGCATGTGCTGGACTCATAGTTATTGCATACCGGAGTGAGCCCTCATGAGCATCAAATTTTCCAAAGAACACGAATGGATCAACGCAGCCAATCCTGAAGCCGCAGTAGTAGGCATCACCGTGCATGCACAGGATGCGCTGGGCGATGTGGTCTTTGTAGATCTGCCCGCTGTGGGCGCGACGTTTAATCAGGGCGAAGTGGCTGGCGTGGTGGAGTCCGTGAAGGCTGCTGCTGATGTGTACATGCCTGTGTCCGGCGAGATTGTGGAAGTCAACGAAGCACTGCGTAACGACCCCGCACTGGCCAACACCGACCCGCTGAACACTGGCTGGTTCTTCAAAGTGAAGCTCAGCGATCCCAGCCAGCTCGACGGTCTGATGGACGAAACCGCTTACGGCGATTTCGCAGCCAACAGCTAAAACCCTTCAAACGCACCTTGCCCCTGGCTGGTGCGTTTTTTTCATCCCCGGTTCTCTCGCGTTTTGGATAGCAGCCTGCGGTACTTGCTGCTGTGCTGCCGATGCATTTGGCTCATGGAGGTTGGATGATGAATCAGCGACTGCAAGCGCCCTTGTCACAGGGGTACACGCACACAGACTTTGCCGCGCGGCATATCGGCCCGAATGCAGCCGATGAAGCACACATGCTGCAGGTCATTGGCAAGGCATCTCGCCAGGCGCTGATGCAGGCCATTGTCCCCTCCAACATAGCGCTGCAACATCCCATGGACTTGCCGCCTGCTGCCACGGAGGCCGAAGCGCTACAGGAGCTCAAATCCATTGCCTGCCGCAACCGCATCCTCAAAAGCTTTATCGGTCAGGGCTATTACGGCACGCACACCCCAGGTGTGATCCAGCGCAACATTCTGGAGAACCCTGCCTGGTACACGGCCTACACCCCGTATCAGGCAGAAATTTCACAGGGCCGGCTGGAAGCCTTGCTGAACTTCCAGACCATGGTGTGCGACCTCACGGCCATGCCCATTGCCAACGCCTCCATGCTGGACGAAGCCACCGCTGCTGCAGAAGCCATGGCGCTGGCCAAGCGCAGCGCAAGCAGCCAGAGCATGGTGTTTGTGGTGCATCCTGACGTTCACCCCCAGACCCTGGAAGTGCTTCGCACCCGCGCCGATCCCCTGGGCTGGCAGATCAGCGTGCCTGACACCCATCAGGCGTTTTTCGCCGCTTTGCAAAGCCCACACTTTGGTGCACTGGTGCAATACCCCAGCAGTACGGGCGCCATCCATGACTGGCAGGAGGCTGCCACGCTATGCCATGCCCAGCAGGCACTGCTGGTTGTGGCGGCCGATCTGCTGGCGCTGACTTTGCTCACCCCGCCCGGTGAATGGGGCGCAGACATTGTGGTTGGCAGCAGCCAGCGCTTTGGCATGCCCATGGGCGCTGGTGGCCCTCACGCTGCTTTCATGGCCTGTCAGGATGCCTACAAGCGTTCGCTGCCCGGGCGTCTGGTCGGCGTCAGCCTGGATGCAGAAGGTGCACCGGCTTTGCGACTGGCACTGCAGACCCGCGAGCAGCACATCCGCCGCGAAAAAGCCACTTCCAACATCTGCACGGCCCAGGTGCTGCCAGCCGTGATTGCCAGCATGTATGCGGTCTACCATGGTCCGGATGGCCTGCGCGCCATTGCGCAGCGCATTGCCAGCCTGACGGCCGCACTGGCACAGGGTCTGGAAGCACTGGGCCATCGCCTGCTACATGACACCGCCTTCGATACCCTGACTGTTTCGGTGCCAGGCCATGCATTAAATATAGCTACTCGCGCAGTATTGACGGGCGTTAACCTGCGAAAAGTCTCTGAATCGGAACTCGGCATCTCACTGGACGAAACCAGCACCGCTGCCGATGTGGCACTGCTGCTGCGCCTGTTCGGCAGCCCTGCTGCACCTGCCGTTGATGTCCATACACCCGCACGCATTCCTGCTCAGCTGCAACGCAGCAGCACCTACCTGAGCCACCCCGTCTTTCACCGTTACCACAGTGAGACAGCCATGCTGCGCTACATCCGCAGCCTGGCGGACAAAGACCTGGCGCTGGACCGCTGCATGATTCCGCTGGGCTCATGCACCATGAAGCTCAATGCCACCAGCGAGATGATTCCCATCACCTGGCCGGAATTTGCGCACATCCACCCCTTTGCACCGGCAGACCAGCAGCAAGGCTATGCCCTGCTGGACCAGCAACTGCGTCAGTGGCTGTGCAGCATCACGGGCTATGCCGCAGTCAGTCTGCAGCCCAATGCCGGTTCTCAGGGCGAATATGCAGGCCTGCTTGCCATCCGCGCCTGGCATGCCGCCCGCGGCGATACGCAGCGCACGGTCTGCCTGATTCCCGCCAGTGCCCATGGAACCAACCCGGCCAGCGCCCAGATGTGCGGCATGCGTGTGGTGGTCGTGGCCTGCGATGCCCATGGCAACATCGACATGGCAGACCTCAAGGCCAAGTGCGAAGCACACCGCCACGAACTGGCCTGCATCATGGTGACCTACCCCAGCACCCACGGCGTGTTTGAAGACAGCATTCGCCCTCTGTGCGAGCTGGTCCATCAGCACGGTGGCCGCGTTTATGTCGATGGTGCCAACATGAACGCACTGGTGGGTCTGGCAGCCCCCGGTGCATTCGGCGGCGATGTCAGCCACCTCAATCTGCACAAGACCTTCTGCATTCCGCACGGTGGAGGTGGTCCCGGCGCCGGCCCTGTCTGCGTGGTGCAGGATCTGGCCCCCTTTCTGCCCGGTCATGCCGCTGCAGGGCGGCCTGCTGCAGTGGGTGCCGTAGCAGCCGCTCCCTATGGCAATGCCAGCGTCCTGCCCATCAGCTGGATGTATATCCGCATGATGGGCACCGCAGGTCTGCAGCACGCAACGGAAACGGCCATTCTGAATGCCAACTACATCAGCGCACGCCTGAAGGCACACTACCCCACGCTCTACACCGGCCCTGATGGATTGGTGGCGCATGAATGCATTCTGGACCTGCGCCCCCTTAAGGACAGCAGTGGCGTGACAGCAGAAGACGTTGCCAAGCGCCTGATCGACTACGGTTTCCACGCCCCCACACTCTCCTTCCCGGTTCCCGGTACCCTGATGGTGGAACCGACGGAAAGCGAACCCAGGGAAGAGCTGGACCGTTTTATCGATGCCATGATCGCCATCCGACAAGAAATCCGGCGCATTGAAAACGGTGAATGGCCGTGCGAGGACAACCCGCTGAAAAATGCTCCGCACACAGCCGCCCAGCTGCTGCGTGAGCACTGGCCACACCCCTACAGCCGCACAGAGGCTGCGGCGCAAAACCAGCTGTCTCACAAATACTGGCCCCCGGTGGCCCGCATCGACAATGTGCATGGAGACCGCAATCTCCTGTGCACCTGCCCTCTGCCCGAGGCTTACCTGAGTTGAGCCAACAACCTTCTGCGGCACGTTGGTTGCCTTGAAGGTCAAGCACTTACACTGCGCCCTTGCTCCGGCCTTGCGCTGTTTTCTATGAGCCGCCCAGACCTCTCCTTCCTCCTCAACCGCGAAGACCCCTCCTCGCAATCCAGCGACGCCTCCGAACTGGAGCGCCTGTCGCTGGATGGTCTGCCCGACTTCGACATTCCAGGCAGGCTGCCTGATGACGATCCCGTCGCTGCGCTGATTGCGGAACTGCGCAACTACCAGAATGAGCTGGAAATCCAGAACAAGGTGCTGGATTACAGCCAGGCCGTGGCAGAAAGTGCCTCCGAGCGTTTTGAAGCCCTGTTCTCCAGCGTACCCCTGCCGCTGCTGGTGCTGGACGAGCATGACATGGTCATCCAGGCCAATGCCATGGCCCACAATGCCTTCCAGGCAGAGGGCCATGACAGGCTGCTGGTGTCCTTCATGCCCTATGTCTGCCCGACGGATGTAGACCGCGTCGCTCAGGCCTTCGAAGCAGCCAGACTCAAGGGCAGCAGTGAAGCACATGCGGTGATTTTCACCCTGGGCAATGGCAATCAGATTCAGGGTGATCTGCACATCGCCTGCATCCAGATTCCGCAGCGCGATGGCCCTTCCATCGCACAGTTCATGTGCGCTCTGGTGGACCAGAGCCCTTTGCTGGCCGAGCGCCAGCAACTGCTGCATCGCAATGAACAGCTGCATGCCAGCGAGCGCAGACTGGAATCCGTCATCAACTCGTCGCTGGACGCCATCATCTGCGTGGACCAGGACCACCGCATTACGGTCTTCAACCCGTCAGCCGCCACCCTTTTCCTGTGCCCGGCAGCCGATGCTCTGGGCAGCAAGCTGGATCGTTTTCTTCCCGAGGCCATGCACGCGCTGGATCTGGCACCACTGACCACACAGGTCACGCTGGGAGAAATGCTGGCGCGCACAGCCAATGGCAACAGCGTGCCTGTTGAAGTGAGCCTGTCTTTTGACCGGCTGCCGGACGGAGAAATCATCACCGTTTTTGCACGTGACCTGACCAGTCACAAGCGCGCCGAGGCACAGCGCAATGAGCTGGAGCTGCAGCTGCGTGAATCCCACAAGATGCAGGCGCTGGGCACGATGGCAGGCGGCATTGCCCACGACTTCAACAACATCGTAGGTGCCATTCTTGGCAACGTCGAACTGGCCAAGGCAGATTGCGGGCACAACCCGCAGGCACTGGAAAGCCTGCTGGAAATCGAAAAAGCTGGTCGCCGCGCCCGGGATCTGGTGCGCCAGATTCTGACTTTCAGTCGCAATGAGCCACCCAAGCGCTATCCCGTGCATGCCAACGAGGTCATGCGAGACACGGAGCGGTTGCTGCGTGTGACCTTGCCCCCAGCCATTGAGCTGCAGGTTGATGCCGCGCCCGATCTGCCCTGCATGCTGGCCGACCCCACCCAGGTGGAACAGGCCATCTTCAATCTCGCAACCAATGCCGTGCACGCGCTGGGAGACAACCGTGGTCTGATTCAGCTGGAGGCCAGCCAGAGCCTGTCTGAACAGCGGCTGTGTGACCGACTCGGACTGCCACTGGGCGACTACATCGTCATCTCCGTGCGAGACAACGGCCCAGGCATTGCGCCAGAGACATTGCAGCGCATTTTTGAACCTTTCTTCACGACCAAGCCCGTGGGCCAGGGCACCGGCCTGGGTCTTGCTGTGGTGCACGGCGTCATGCGCACCCATGGTGGCGCTGTAGATGTAAGCAGTCGACTGGGCCAGGGCAGTACGTTTACGCTGTACTTCCCAGTATCGGCACAGGACAGCACCTCAGAACGCCCACCCACCGCGCGTGTCAGCCCAAAGTCGGTATGTGCGGTGCCTGCAGCCCAGCCAGTGACAGAACCCGACAAACGCAAACATGTCATGTATGTAGACGATGACCAGGCGCTGGTGTCTCTGGTTCAGCGTCTGCTGCGCCGTCGTGGCTATCAGGTCACAGGCTTTCTGGATCCCAGAGAGGCCACAGAAGCACTGCGCCAGGATCCTTTTGCGTACGATCTGGTTGTCACCGACTACAACATGCCGGGCTACTGCGGCGTAGATCTGGTGCGGGACACCAAGACCATCCGCCCCGACCTGCCTGTTGCTCTGGCTTCCGGCTACATCACAACTGAAATTGAGGCGCAGGCCATTGCTGCCGGTGCGCTCGCATTGATCTACAAGCCCAATGATGTGGACGAGCTTTGCGAAACCGTGGATCGCCTCATCCGACCTGGTGTTTGACAACTTTGCTGTCAACGCTTCGCCCCTTCTGCCTGTATGAGGATGAGCACCTGCTCGTCCTCGACAAACCGGCAGGCCTGCTCTCCGTGCCTGGCCGCGGCCCTGACAAACAAGACTGCCTGATCCATCGCGCCATGCAGCACTGGCCAGACGCGCTGGTCGTGCACCGGCTGGACATGGCTACCTCTGGCCTGCTCATCTTTGCCCGCAACAAGGACGTGCAGCGCCTGCTGGGCGATGCCTTTGCCGCACGCACCATTCATAAGCGCTACACCGCCGTAGTGCATGGCGCAGTTTCCACCCCGGATTGGTGCATGGTGGATGCCCCTCTGATCTGTGACTGGGAACGCCGGCCGATGCAAATCGTGGATCACAGCATCGGCAAGCCCAGCCAGACCCGCTATCTGTGCCACCCAGACCAGGACGATGTTCCCGCTGGTTGCACCAGACTCTGGCTCGAGCCTATTACCGGTCGCTCCCATCAGCTGCGGGTGCATATGAGTCACATCGGCCATCCCATGCTGGGGGATGCACTGTATGCCCCAGCCCCCGTGGCTCAGATGTCTGAGCGCCTGTGCCTGCACGCCACCATGCTGGAGTTTCCGCACCCCATCACGGGGCAAACGCTGCGCATCGAAAGCCCTACGCCATTTTGAAGCTGATGAACAAGAGCAAGCGCACACAATTTTTCTGCGTGCGCTTTGAGGATGCACAGTGCTTGCTCATTTTTTCTGCAACGCAGTAGCCTTTAGATAGAAACCCGATTGCGCCTCTCAAGAGCACATTCTTAAGCTTGTCCTCTCACTATCAGGCATGCAATTTGCAGATCCTTGGTCAGCAAATGCTTGGCTCCCAACTTACCGAGAGGACATTCAATGATGCGTGCTTCGCTGCGTTTAAAAACTGTCGTAGCCACTTTGGGCCTGCTGGGTGCCACTATGGGCATCCAGGCTCATGCAGAGAACATCAAGTTCGCCATGGTCATCCCTGCCACGGGGCCACTGACCCAGTATGGTGACATGGTCAAGGAAGGCGTCTTCACTGCTGTAGAGCAAATCAACGCTGCAGGTGGCATCAACGGTCAGACCGTTGAAGTGGTAACCGTAGACGATGCCTGCGAACCCAAGCAAGGCCCTGTGGCTGCCAACCGCGTGGTCAACAGCAAGATCGGCTACATGATTGGCCCCGTGTGCTCCGGTGCAGCCATCGCTGCTGCCCCCATTTATGACAACGAAGGCGTGGTTGTCATTACCCCTTCTGCCACTTCCCCAGCGCTGACGGAAGGCAAGAACTTCCACTACATCTTCCGCACCATTGGCCGTGATGACCAGCAAGGCCCATCGGCTGCCAAGTTCATCATTGAAAAGGCCAAGCCCAGCAAGGTGGCTGTGCTGCATGACAAGCAGTCCTATGGCCAGGGCATTGCCTCTTCCGTGCGTGATGAGCTGAAAAAGGCCAATGTCGAAGTGGCACTGTTCGAAGGCATCAATGCCGGTGACAGCGACTACTCCGCCATCATCACCAAGCTCAAGAGCGCAGGCGTGGACTTTGTCTACTACGGCGGCTACCACCCTGAAATGGGTCTGCTGCTGCGCCAGGCTGCAGAGCAAGGCCTGAAAGTACGCATGATGGGTCCTGAAGGCGTTGGCAACCCTGAAGTGAACGCCATCGCAGGCAATGCCGTGGAAGGCATGCTGGTGACTTTGCCCGCAGACTTCTCCAGCAATCCGCAAAATGCAGCCATCGTCAAGGCATTCCAGGACAAGCAGCGCAACCCATCGGGCGCTTTCCAGCTGACCTCCTACGCCGCTGCGCAGGCACTGGCTGACGGTATCAAGGCGGTCGGCAACGATCCCAAGAAGGTGGCTGACTACCTGCATCAGGCCAAGATTGACACCGTCATTGGCCCCGTATCCTGGAACAAGCAGGGCGACCTGACCTCCTTTGACTTCCAGGTTTTCGAATGGCACAAAGACGGAAGCAAGACACCAGCAGCCAAGTAATTGACCGTCTGGGCCCACAGCGCTTAGAAAAACTGCACACACCCCGACTTGGGGGCTGAGAGACAAGTCCACACCGTCTCAAAGCTTACGTGTGCAGATTCCAGCCAAGCCTGTGGGCTTTTCAGTTCAACGCCTGCTTCGCTTGCAAGGGCCTCGCGCACATGAACGATTTTCTCCCCCAGCTGATACAGCAGCTCTTCAATGGCCTCTCACTGGGAGCCATTTACGCCCTGATCGCCATTGGCTACACCATGGTCTACGGCATCATCGGCATGATCAATTTTGCGCACGGCGACATCTACATGATTGGTGCCTATGTCGGGCTGGTGACGCTCTCCGCAGTCGGGATACAAGGCACCGTCCCGATCTGGATGGTGATTGGTCTGATGCTGATCGTGGCCGTCATCATCACCGGCATCTATGGCTTTGCCGTAGAACAGGTGGCCTACAAGCCCGTGCGCAACAGCCCGCGTCTGGTGGCTTTGATCTCAGCCATTGGTATGTCCATCTTCCTGCAGAACTGGGTAGCACTGGGTCAGGGCGCACGTGACATGGCTGTGCCCTCTTTGCTGCCAGGCGCTTTCCAGCTGGAGATGTCAGGAGGCTTTGAAGTCTTTGTGCCCTACACCCGCATTCTGATCATTGCCGTGGTGGTGGTACTGATGCTGCTGCTGACGCTCTACATCAAGCACTCTCGCATGGGCCGAGCCTCACGCGCCTGCTCGCAGGACATGCACATGGCCAGCCTGCTGGGCATCAACACCAACCGCGTGATCTCCTTCACCTTCATTCTGGGTGCCATGCTGGCAGCCGTCGGCGGCGTGCTGATTGCACTGGCCGTGGGCAAGCTCAACCCCTTCATCGGTTTTATCGCGGGCATCAAGGCCTTCACGGCTGCAGTGCTGGGAGGCATTGGCAGCATTCCTGGGGCCATGCTCGGTGGCGTCATTCTGGGCATTGCCGAAACCCTGGCTGCTGCCTATATCTCGTCGGAATACAAAGACATCGTGGCGTTCAGCCTGCTAGTGCTGATTCTGCTGTTCCGTCCCACAGGCCTGCTGGGCAAACCTGAAGTGGAGAAAGTCTGATGAAACGACTGCTCCTGAACCTCGGCCCCGCACTGATGGCAGCAGTGGTCACAGCCTTGCTGGTCACCCCCATTTTTGGTCTGCAGCTGCAGCGCGTGGGTGGACAAATGCGGCTGGATCCACACTGGAACTACGTGCTGTGGGCCACCTTGATCGTGTTTGTGGTGCAAATCCTCAAACCCACGCTCAAAGGTATGGCCCAAGGCATTCGCCTGCCCTCCATACCCAGCCTGCCCGCAAAACTGCACAACGCGCTGATCTTTGCCGCCTTGCTGCTGGCCGTCAGCTGGCCTTTTTTTGCTGGACGTAACGCCATCGACATTGCCACCCTGGCCATGATTTACGTCATGCTCGGGCTGGGGCTGAACATTGTTGTGGGCTTTGCAGGCTTGCTGGATCTGGGCTTTGTGGGCTTTTACGCCGTAGGCGCCTATACCTACGCCCTGCTCTTTCACTGGGCAGGCTGGAGCTTCTGGGAATCCTTGCCTTTGGCTGGTGCAGCGGCAGCGCTGTTTGGCTTTTTGCTGGGCTTTCCCGTGCTGCGTCTGCGCGGTGACTATCTGGCCATTGTGACCCTGGGCTTTGGCGAAATCATCCGCCTGCTGCTGATCAACCTGAATGAATGGACTGGTGGCCCAGACGGTATTTCTGGCATCCCCAAGCCCACCGTCTTTGGCTACGAGATGACCCGTAATCCGACGACAGAAGGCGGCACCACCTTCCACCAGCTCATGGGCTGGGAGTTCAGCTCCGTGCACATGGTCATCTTCCTGTACCTGATGGCGCTGATGCTGGCCGTCGTCACGCTGTGGGTATCCAACCGCCTGATCCGCATGCCCATTGGCCGTGCCTGGGAAGCCTTGCGGGAAGACGAAATTGCCTGCCGCTCTCTGGGCCTGAGCCCCATGCGCATCAAGCTCTCAGCCTTCACGCTGGGCGCCATGTTTGCGGGCTTTGGCGGTGCCTTCTTTGCGGCACGCCAGGGCATTGTGAACCCCGAGTCCTTCACCTTCATCGAGTCGGCGCTGATTCTGGCCATTGTGGTGCTGGGCGGCATGGGTTCTCAGCTGGGGGTGATCGTGGCTGCGATCTTGATTACCGTGCTGCCCGAGCTGGCACGCGAGTTCTCGGAATACCGCATGCTGATCTTTGGTCTGGTCATGATCTTGATGATGGTCTGGCGTCCGCAGGGCCTGTTCCCTGTCACACGCCCCCACGTGGAAGTGCCGCAAAAAGCAGGCAGCTGACCTTCATCCCATGCCCCTATTGAAAAAGAAATCACAGCATGCATAGCAGCCATTTGTTGAACGTCAAAGACCTGAGCATGCGCTTTGGCGGCCTGCTCGCGGTCGATGGCGTCAGTATTGACCTCGCCGAAAAACAGATCCTTGGCATCATCGGCCCCAACGGGGCTGGCAAGACCACGGTGTTCAACTGCATCAGCGGCTTTTACACGCCTTCTGGCGGCAGTATCTCCCTGCAAGGCGAGAGCATTGCCGGCCTGGGCAGCCACAAGGTGGCTCGCAAGGGGGTGGTCCGCACCTTCCAGAACGTGCGCCTGTTCAAGCGCATGACCGTGCTGGAAAACCTGATGGTGGCCCAGCACCAGACAGCGCGTGTCTCCGTGCTCGCAGGCTTGTTCAATACCTCCAGCTTTCGCAGGCAGGAGGCCGAAGCCATTGAGCGCAGCATGCACTGGCTGGACTACATGGGCCTGCGCGACTTTGCCAACCGCGAAGCCGGCAATCTGGCCTATGGTCACCAGCGCCGCCTCGAAATAGCGCGCTGCATGATCACCGAGCCCAAGGTGCTGATGCTCGATGAACCCGCCGCAGGCCTGAACCCTCAGGAAAAAATCGATCTGCAGGGACTGATTCGCCAGCTGCGCGATCAGTACGGCGTGGCCATCCTGCTCATCGAGCACGACATGGGTCTGGTCATGGGCGTGTCTGAGCGCATCACGGTGATGGAATATGGCAAGCCCATTGCCCATGGCACACCGGAAGAAGTCAAAAACAATGAACGGGTCATCAAGGCCTATCTGGGAGAGTCCTGATGGCACAGCCCACCCCCATGCTTGAGCTGGAACAGATCAGCACCCACTATGGCTCCATCTGCGCCGTGAATCAGGTATCTCTGCACGTCAACAAGGGTGAGATCGTCAGCCTGATTGGCTCCAACGGCGCGGGCAAGACCTCGCTGCTGATGACCGTCTGCGGCAACCCGCGTGCCACGGGCGGCACCATCCATTTTGAGGGCGAAGACATCACCAACCTGCCCACGCACCACATCATGCAGCGGGGCATTGCCATCTCTCCGGAAGGGCGACGCATCTTCCCGGATCTGACGGTGATCGAGAACCTGCAGATGGGCGGTTTTTTCCTCGGCAAGGAAGAGATTGCCGCAGGCATGGAACACGTATTTCACCTGTTCCCCCGCCTGAAGGAGCGCGCGACCCAGCGTGCAGGCACCATGTCAGGCGGTGAGCAGCAAATGCTGGCCATTGGCCGCGCGCTCATGTCCAAGCCGCGCTTGCTGCTGATGGACGAACCCACGCTGGGACTGGCACCGCTCATCATTGCGCAGATCTTTGACATCATCCAGACCATACGCAACGAAGGCGTGACCGTGTTTCTGGTCGAGCAGAACGCCAACCGCGCCCTGCAGATTGCCGACCGTGGCTATGTGCTGGAAAACGGCAAGCTGGTACTGGAAGACACCGGAGCCAACCTGCTCCAAAACGACGCCGTGCGCAAAGCCTATCTGGGCGGCTGAAAAACGAGTGCGGCCCCATAAAAAAACAGGCATCGCATTGCGATGCCTGTTTTTTTGGGAGAGCAGCTTCTAGAAGCCCAGATAGTGAGGCAGCCACACCGACAGCGCTGGCACAAAGGTCAGCAGCAGCAGCACGATAAGTTGCGCGATCAGGAACGGCGGCAGCTCCTTGTTCAGCTCGGTCAGCGTGGTCTTGGTGGCGACACAGGTCACAAACAGCAGCCCCCCTACAGGCGGCGTGATCATGCCCAGCGTCAGGTTCACCACCACCACCATGGCGAACTGAATGGGATCAATGCCCAGTGCATAAGCAATGGGAGCCAGGATGGGCACCAGAATCATGATGCCGGGCAGGGGCTCCATGAAAATGCCAAAGATCAGCAGCAGCACGTTCACTGCCAGCAGGAACATCACGGGCGAGAGTTCCCAGCTGATGATCAGCTCCGACAGGTACTGGGGCACACCTTCCACGGTCAGAATCCAGGCAAACGGCTGTGAGGCCGCCATCACCAGCAGCACGGAAGCTGTCAGCAGCGCCGAGCGTGCCGTAATGCCGGGAATGGCATCCCAGCGCAGGGTGCGATAAATCCACTTGCCGCAGACAAAGGCATAGACCACGGCCACGACAGAAGCTTCCGTGGGCGTGAACACACCAAAGCGGATGCCGATGATGATCAGCGCCACCAGCAGCAGCACGGGAATGGCCTTGAGCGTGTTGAGCAGCATTTCCCTGCCCGAAGGACGGGGCTCCGTCGAGCGGTAGCCGCGCTTTTTGCACACCCACCAGTTAACCACGCACAGCGCTGCAGCAATCAGCAGACCGGGCACGAAACCCGCCACAAACAGCGCGCCGACCGAGACATTCTCATCCTGCAGTGCATAGATGATCATGGTGATCGAAGGCGGAATGATGGGGCCTATGATGGCGGAGTTGGCCGTCAGCGCCGCTGCGTAAGGACGGTCATAGCCGGCCTTGGTCATCATCTTGGTCATCATGGCACCGGGGCCTGCGGCATCGGCCAGCGCAGAGCCAGAGATACCAGCAAACAGCACGGATGAGCCCACATTGGCATAGCCCAGACCACCACGCAGATGGCCCACAAACTGCGCCGCAAAGCGCAGCAGCACATGGGTAAGCGCACCGCCGGACATCAACTCGGCCGCAAAAATGAAGAACGGCACGGCCATCAGCGGAAAGCTGTCGATGCCCGTGAACATCTCCTTGAAGACCACCAGCTGCGGATAGCGGCCACCCACAAACACTGCAATGGCCGAAGCAATCGCCAGCGCAAACGCGATGGGAAAGCCCAGCACCATCAGCACAACCAGGCCAATAATCAACGTCAAAGTCATTGTGATTCCTTGTTCTGGTCCTGCTTACAGCGAGCCTGCGGCTTCGCTGTCAATGTCGTCCGAGTGCTCATACTCTCCGGCCACAATGTACTTGCGTGCAATCAGGAGCAGGTGCACCAGCATGAGCACAAAGCCCACGGGCATGGCGGCGTAGATGAAGGAAATCGGAATGTCCGTGGCGGCCGTGCTCTGAAAGCGTGTGCGCCAGACATAGTCGCTGGAGGCCACGGCCATGAAGATGAAAAAGGCCGACAGACCCAGCACCACCATGCTGCGCAGCACCTGGGCCGTGCGCGTGTTTACCGCACGGTGCAGGTTGTCAATGGCCACATGGCCACCAAAGCGCAGCGCCAGACCGGCACCCAGAAAGGCCACCCAGATCATCATGTGGCGCGCCACTTCTTCGGCCCAGATGATGGAGTCCCCCGTGGAGTAACGCAGCACCACATTGGCAAACACGATGCAGGCCATGGCCAGCAGCAAAAAAATCAGTAACCAGCGATTGGCAACGACCAATCCTCGTTCAAAGCGATCCAGCATAGCTTGTTGTTGTGGGCCAGCAGCGGCCCACAGCGCTTTCGTTCAAGAGTCCACACTTCCCGCAGACAGGCCAGCGCCAGCTGCGGGTACCGATGCACAGCGCGCTGCATCAACTGCCAACAACAAAAAGCCTGCGGGGCTGCACACAGCACACGCAGGCTTTGAATTGCCACAGTGGAACAACGGAAGCTGCGCTTGCTTACTTCACGTTAGCGATCGCATCCAGCGTCTGCTGGCCGAACTTCTTGGCGTACTGCTTGTAAGCAGGCTCCAAAGCGGCGCGGAAGGCTGCGGAGTCGACGTGTTCGACCACTTGCATGCCATGGCTCTTGGCCATTTCCACGCCCTTGGCTTCCACGTCATCCACAAAGGCTCGGGAAGCCTGTGCACCTGCCTTGGCGCCTTCGGTAAAGGCGGCCTTTTGCGCATCGTTCAGGCTCCCCCAGAAGGAGGGAGACAGAACCAGCACCACAGGTGCATACACGTGAGAAGTCAATGTCAGGTGCTTTTGCACTTCCCACAGCTTGGAGGAAGTGAGCACCGAAATGGGGTTCTCCTGACCGTCGATCGTGCCCTGCTGCAGAGCGCTGATCACTTCGGGCCAAGACATGGGAGTGGGCGCTGCGCCCAGCGTACGGAAGGCCGTGATGTGCACGGGGTTCTCGGTCACGCGGATCTTCAGGCCCTTCAGATCGGCCACATCCTTGACGGACACCTTGTTGTTGGTCAGGTGCCGGAAGCCCTGCTCACCCCAGGCCAGCGCAACCAGACCGCGTTGCTGGAACTTGGCCAGCAGGTCCTGACCGAACTTGCCGTCCAGCACCGCGCGGGCGTGCTGGGTGTCGCGGAACAGGAAAGGAATGTCCACGATGCCGACATCGCTCACAAAGTTGCTCAGCGCGCCAGTGGACACAATCGCAGCTTCCACGGTGCCCAGCTGCAGGCCTTCAATCAGTTCACGCTCACCGCCCAGGGCGCTGGAAGGAAAGTGCTTGATGGCAAAAGCACCGTTGGTGGATTTCTCCACCGAATCAGCCCAGGCCTTGGCTGCTGCACCGTAGTGCGAGTTCACGGCCAGCGCATAACCGAGCTTGACTTCCTTGGGTGCAGCAATGGCGTGACCAGCAGTCAGTGTCACAGCGGCGCCAGCACAAGCGGCAATAAAAGTACGGCGAATCAAGGCCATGAATTGTCCCTCTTCATGTATGGATCAAAAAGCCCTGTGCTGACTTGCATCAAGTCCATGCAACAAGGCTGGAAAACAAAAATTATCTACCAATGCACCAGATTGGCATGCATCCCACACCACTTTGGGCATTTACCAAAACAAAGGAAAACAAAAGCAAAAACAAGCACTTAAAAATAAATTTCAAGATTCCAAAGATTGGCTACGTGTTTGTACGCACCTACCAAAAAACGAGGCACCCTTCGCCAGTCGCGAAGTGTTTTACCCGAAAGCTGGACGCAATCGTTACCCAATGTGTCGCTGCTCTCTACAATGCCCACTGGTTTCAGTTTCTGAGAAAAATGTATGGCAACAAGAGCCCCTGTCCCAGCCCCCACCAGCAATGACTCTGCGCTGGTGTCGTGGCTGGTAGGTGTGGTGGTGGTACTGGTTGCGACACTGGTCGTGGGAGGCTACTGGATGCAGTCTCAGAACCAGCAGGCAGTCCAGCAATACCAGCAGGAACAGCAATACCGCACCTATCTGAACAACACCCGGCCAGACCCGGTTTCTGCCCCCGCTGCGCCCCCTCCAGACATCGCCGAGGCCCGCGAAACCCGCGCCTACCTGCTGGCCCACCCGGCAGTCACCCCCGGTGAAGGCTTTAACAAACCCGGCGTGCAAGCCACGGGCAAAGCCATTGCGCAGGCCATTGATCGCGCCCAGAGCGCACAGCAGCTATCAAAATAAAAGCTGTCAGCGCTTGATAAATCTAAATTTCAGACACTTATGTATCTGAAACACAGATAAATCGAGCGCTGGCAGCTCTCGTTTTTAAAGCAGTGCTTATTTGCGGTGCTGCTCAACCCAGGCCACGAACTGCGCAACGAACTTCTGCACATAGGCATGGCTGCGCTCACCGATGCTGCCATCGGCCGTGAAAAAGTCATCCTTGTACTGCAGGAACATTTCAGGCTGGCCCAGCGTGGGCATGTTCAGGAAAGACAGCACATTGCGCAGGTGCTGCTGCGCCATGGCGGTACCAGCAGCGCCGGGCGACATGCCCATCACCGCTGCAGGCTTGCCATCCCAGACGCTTTGACCGTAGGGGCGCGAGCCCTGATCCAGTGCATTCTTGAGCACGCCGGGAATGGAGCGGTTGTACTCTGGCGTCACAAACAGCACGGCATCCACACCGCGCAGCGCATCGCGAAACTGCTTGACGGCGGCCACCTCGTTGCCATCTGCATCCTGGTTGTACAGGGGCAGATCACCGATTGGCACTTGCGTGAACTGCACCCCGGCAGGCGCCATCTTGATCACGGCCTGCGCCAGCTGGCGGTTGAACGAGTCTTTGCGCAGACTGCCCACAATCACGGCGATGTGGATTTGGCTCATAACAATCACTCCAGAGTTGGTGGAAAACCCATTATGCGCCCCTGCCCTGCGGCGCTTCGTGGGCACACACCTACAAGCACGGACTGCGGGTGCCGATCAGGCAGAATGCGCATTGCTCTGCGCTGTCTCCGTCTGTCTGCATGAATGTTCCTCCTGTCTCTTCTTCGTCCGAACCCACACTGGCACTACGCAACGTGCGCCTGCAACGTGGCCGCACCCCCGTGTTTGCCAACCTGAGCCTGCAGCTGCATGAGCCACGCATCGGCCTGATTGGGGACAACGGCGTCGGCAAGACCAGTTTGCTGCGTCTGCTGTGCGGACTGGAAGTGCCGGACGAAGGTCAGGTATTCAGCCAGGGGCAGGACCTGCACGCTGCAGGGGCCCAGCGCCCACGCTGGGTCGGCATGATGTTCCAGAACCCGGACGACCAGATCATCTTCCCCACCGTGGTGGAAGAACTGGCTTTGGGCCTGCAGCCACATGGCCTGAACAAAAAAGAGGCCAAGGCACAGGCGCTGGCTTTTTTACAGCAGCGCGGCCTGGCCGACTGGGCCGAGCGTGCCGTTACCAGCCTGAGCCAGGGCCAGCGCCAGCATGTGTGCTGGCTGGCGCTGCTGCTGGCTGCACCGCGCAGCCTGCTGCTGGATGAGCCCTATGCCAGTCTGGACCTGCCCGGTCAGGCCAAGCTGGCGCGCGACATTGCGCAAGCTGAGCAGCAAGTCATTGTCTCCACCCACCTGCTCGATCACGTGCGTGACTTTGCACGCGTGATCTGGCTGGATGAGGGCCAAGTACGCGGCGATGGCCCAGGCCGTGAAGTCTGCGCCGCCTACGAGGCCGATGTGCGCCAGCGCATCCTGCAGCAACAGGGCTAGGCATGGGCAGTCTTTACAGCGAACACCTGACCTGGCTGCACCGCATCAGCCCTGCGCTCAAGCTGGTGCTGATGGCTGTGCTCAGCACGGCACTGTTCATGCTGCAGTCGCCCGCCGTCATGGTGGGCTGCGCCGTGGCCTGTGGCGTGCTTTGGTTCAGTCTCGGCAAGGCCACACGCATTGCGCGCCGCCTGATGGTTTCCGTGCTGGTAGCAGCGCTGCTGATTGCGGGCTTTCATGCCTTCATGGGCAACTACGCCCTTGCCATGACCAGCGCCCTGCGCCTGGCCTGTGCATCCACACTGGGGGTGGCATTGACAGTGACCACCCACCCTTCACGCATTCTGGAACTGCTGGAGACACTGCTGGCTCCGCTCGCCAGACTGGGCTTTCCGGCACAGCGCTTTGCGCTGCAGCTGGCGCTGATGATCCGCTTTATCGAGCACTTTTTTGTGCAGTGGAAGCGCCTGGACGACGCCTACCGCCTGCGCACCGGCAAGCCCGGCGGTTTCCGGCTGCTGGCACCGCTGAGCATTCAGATGCTGCAGACCGCCAAGCGCGTGGGCGATGCCTTGTTCGCCCGGCTGGGGCAATAAAAAACGCTGCCCGCAGGCAGCGTTGTCTTTGCAGAGGACTGGAGCCGCTTAGCCGCGCACCACCAGCACAGGCACCTTGGCTGTCTGCAGCACACGCTGCGCCACGCTGCCCAGCACCAGCTTTTCCAGACCGCGGCGGCCGTGCGAACCCATGACGATCAGGTCTGCGCCCACGTTTTCACCCACGCGCACAATACCTTCGTGGATGGCGTGGCCCTCGCCCACCAGGGTCTTGACGGTCACGCCCGTGTCCTTCATGCGCTCGGTCACATCTTCCAGCGCCTTGTTGGCTTCTGCCGTTGCTGCGCTCAGGTATTGCGCCTGACCATACGCGAAATCCGCACCCACGCCCGTGAAGGGATAGGGGTCGAGCACGTATACCGCGGTCACTTCGCTGTTG
Source organism: Pseudomonadota bacterium (assembly GCA_023418355.1). Lineage (GTDB taxonomy): Bacteria > Pseudomonadota > Gammaproteobacteria > Burkholderiales > Burkholderiaceae_C > Comamonas. The sequence goes on from JAEZZU010000204.1 coordinate 20,539, forward strand.
AAGGCCTTGGCCAGCTCAGCAGCCTTGGACACGGCTTGCAGCGATGTTTCCGAACCGTCCACGGGGACCAAGATGTGCTTGAACATGAAAACTCCTCTCGATAATCAACGGTAGATTGTGGCCTACCCATAACTACAGTCTGCGCCTGTCACCTACGGGCAATCTTGATTCGCATCAAATTGATGGTCCTCTTGCCCCAGCATTTCACAGCCAGTGACGGGGCAAGGGGCTTAGCGCGAACATAACACGTTCAAGCTGCAGCAGAAGACTGTTCCGACTCCTGCAGCACGCGCCACATCACCTTGCCACTGCCGCTCTTGGGCAGCGCATCGACGAAAGACACGATACGCGGCACCTTGTAGGCCGCCATGTGTTCGCGGCACCAGGCAATGATGTCATCCTCCGTCACCTGCCCCTTGTACTGCGGACGCACCACCACCACAGCCTTGACTGTCTCGCCGCGGTAGGCATCGCGCGCCGCGATCACACAGGCTTCCTGAATCGCAGGGTGGTGGAACATCATGGACTCCACCTCGGCCGGCCAGACCTTGAAGCCGCTGGCATTGATCATGCGCTTGAGCCGGTCCGTAATGAAGAAGTACCCATCCTCATCCATGCGCCCCAGATCCCCGGTGCGGAAAAAGCGCTTGCCATCCAGCTCGATAAAGGCGGCACGCGTGGCCGCCTCATTGCGCCAGTAGCCCTGAAACACCTGCGGCCCGCTGATCACGATCTCGCCCTGCTCGCCCACGGGTACTTCCTGCAGCGTGTCCGGATCGATGATGCGCGAATCCGTGCCAATGAATGGTATGCCCAGACACTGCTGTTTGGGGTTCTCCGGTGGATTGTTGTGTGAGGGGGCTGCCGTCTCCGTGAGCCCATAGCCTTCCTGGTAGCGCAGCCCGAATTCGTCATACAGGCGCTGCGCCACTGCCTGCGGCATGGCCGCACCACCTCCGCCAATGTAGGTCAGGCTGCTCAGGTCAAACTGCTTGAAGTTTGGGCTGGCAAACAGGTCAATCACCATGGTCGGGATGTTGGTCCAGTTGGTGATCCGGTACTTGGACATCCAGCGTCCAGCCAGCTCTCGGTCCCAGCGCGGCATCAGCACCATGGTGCCGCCCACATAGACCATGGCATGCATCATGGCCACCATGCCCGTGATGTGGAACATCGGAATGACGGCCAGCGCCACGTTCTCACTGGTGGCCTGCCCCCAGACTGCGGAGGCCATCGCATTGCACATGATGCTGGCATGCGTGTGCATGCAGCCCTTGGGCAGACCGGTGGTACCACTGGTGTAGGGCAGCACGCTCAGGTCCTGCGGCCCCACTTCAAGCGCCGGTGGCATCTGTGTGCAGGCCAGCGCCTGCTGCCAGGTCACCACCGTTCCGCCTTCCAGCGTGGGCACGGGGTGCTCGGTGGTCAGCCATGGCTGCCAGGCCTCGGGCACGGGTTCACGCTCAGCCTCAGGCGGCAGGTAGTGCCCCACCTGGCTGACCAGCAGCTGCTGCAGGCCGTGTCCGGGCGGCAGTGCTGCACTGGCTTTCGCCAGTTCCGGTGCGAGGTCGGTCGTGGTGATGGCCAGCTTGACCTCGGCATCGGTGATGTAGTGCTCCAGCTCCTGCGCCCGGTTCATCGGATTGACCGGCACCACCACGGCATTGGCACGCAGGATCGCAAAATGCGCCATCACCAGCTGCGGCAGGTTTTGCATGAACAGGATGACACGATCACCGCGCTGCACGCCGCTGGCGTGCAGATGGGCTGCTAGGCGCTGCGCACCATCGGCGAGCTCGCGGTAACTGATCGTGCGGCCCAGAAACTGCAGCGCCACCTTGTCTGGATAGCGTCGGGCGCTGGTTTCAAGGTTGTCCCACAGGGTGGTGGCTGGTGCTGTCAGGCTGCGGGGAACGCGGCGGGGCCAGTGCTGGTCGTGCAAACGCATACGGTCAACTCCATCAAGGATTGCGAGTGCAGTACACGCTAGCGGCTCTGCCCTGCTTTCACATTCGGGATGCACCCCATCACAGGTCACCTGCGCGACCAGCCGGCTTATCCCCGCTGCGCCCAGCACGCAGCCACTCGCGCGAGAATCGCAGCATTTCGCATGACCTGCTGCTGCCCCGATGAAAAAAAACGATATTGAAAATTTCTTCGCCACCTTGCGTGAAGCCAATCCCGAACCCCGCACCGAACTGGAGTACAGCTCTAACTTTGAGCTGCTCACCGCCGTGCTGCTGTCCGCACAGGCCACCGACGTTGGCGTGAACAAAGCCACACGCAAGCTGTTTCCCGTTGCCAATACCCCGCAGGCCATTCTGGATCTGGGCCTGGAAGGGCTGGAGAGCTATATCAAGACCATTGGCCTGTACCGCAGCAAGGCCAAGCATCTGATGGAGACCTGCCGCATCCTGGTGGAGCAGTTCAACGGCGAAGTACCCAGCACCCGCGAAGCACTGGAAACCCTGCCCGGCGTGGGCCGCAAGACGGCCAATGTGGTGCTCAATGTAGGTTTTGGTCAGCCCACCATGGCGGTGGACACACATATCTTCCGCGTGAGCAACCGCACCGGCCTGGCCCCCGGAAAAACACCGCTGGAAGTGGAAAAGCAGCTACTCAAGCGCGTGCCTGCGGAATACGCCGTGAACTCTCACCACTGGCTGATCCTGCTGGGCCGCTATGTCTGCCAGGCACGCAAGCCCAAGTGCTGGGAATGCCTGGTGGCCCCTTACTGCGACTTCAAGCCCAAGACCGAAGCGCCAACGCGCAAGTCCTGAACCGGGGAAGAACTGATCGCTCCCTCACCGCTGAGGTGCTGCAGTTTGCAGAGCAGTTACGGCAGATATGAGCCCGCTCTGCACGGGTTCATGGCTGACAGATGCTTGCGTTCTCTTGAGGTCTGAACAGGTTCTGTACCCAATCAGAATTGACTTAGGACAAGGCTTGACTCACATCAATGAGTAGAAACCCTAGGGAATCTACATTGCTGTAACAGAACCGAACATCAACAACAAGGGAACCTTCATGCCAAGTGCATCCACTGCACCTCAAGCCACACCGGCTCCAGCCAAACTCATGCCAAGAATTGGTCTGGTTGCCGCCTTCATCGTCCTATTGGGCATAGTGCTGATGCCCCCCATCGCTGGTCTGCCCCAGGCAGGTCAGATGATGCTGGGTATTCTGGCCTTTGCCGTGATCGTCTGGATGACGGAAGCGCTGGACTATTCCGTCTCCGCCCTGCTCATCGGCTCGCTCATGATTGGCCTGCTGGCCATCAGCCCCGTGCCAGGCAAGGAAGGGGCCGATGCAGTGATGATGGGCACCAAGGCTGCCCTGCCTTATGCGCTCGGCGGCTTTAGCAACAGCGCCGTGGTGCTGGTGGCAGCGGCCTGCTTTATCGCAGCAGCCATGACGGCCACGCGCCTGGACCAGCGTATTGCGCTGCAGGTGCTGTCCTATGTGCCTGCGCGTGCCAACCATGTGGTCATGGGTGCGATGCTGGTGGGCTTTTTGCTGTCCTTCATCGTGCCCAGTGCCACCGCCCGTGTGGCCTGCCTGATGCCCATCATGCTGGGCTTTCTGACCGCCTTCGGCGCTGATCGCCGCAGCAAGTTTGCAGCCCTGGTAGTGATTACCGCCGCACAGACTGCCAGCGTCTGGAACGTGGGTATCAAAACCTCTGCCGCACAGAATATGGTGGCCATTGGCTTTATCGAACGCCAGTTTGGCGAAACCATCACCTGGGGTGAATGGTTTGTCGCTGGAGCCCCCTTCTCGGCCTGTCTGAGCGTAGCCCTGTACTTCATCATGACCCGCATGCTCAAGCCCGAGATGGACCACATCGCAGGTGGCCGTGAAGCCGTGCGCCAGCAACTGGATGCACTGGGCAAGATGACAGCCAACCAGTGGAAGCTGCTGGTCATCACCCTGGTGCTGCTGGGTTTCTGGGCCACCGAAGGCGTGCTGCACAAGGTGGACACCACGTCTTCGACCATCGTGGCCGTGACCCTGATGCTCATGCCCCGCATTGGCATCATGACCTGGAAGGAATCGCAAAAGGGCTTCCCCTGGGGCACCGTGGTGCTGTTCGCCGTGGGTATTGCCATGGGCTCGGCCATGCTCAAGACCCAGGCTGCGCCCTGGCTGGCCAAGCTGATCGTAGACAACCTCGGTCTGGCCAATGCCTCCGCGTTTGCCATTCTGATGCTGCTGTCCGTATTCCTGATCGTGATTCACCTGGGCTTTGCCAGCGCCACGGCACTGGCCTCGACCATGATTCCTATCGTGATCAGCGTGCTGCAGGCGGTGGAAACCCCCGGCATCAACGCCATCGGCATCACCATGCTGCTGCAGTTTGTGGTGAGCTTTGGCTTCATCCTGCCCGTGAACTCACCCCAGGGCATGCTGGCCTACGGCACAGACACCTTCACCATCAAGCAGTATGTGAAAACCGGTTTTGTCATCACCATCGCCGCCACCATCCTGCTCGTGATCTTCGCACTGACCTACTGGCCCATGATGGGTTACATGACCCTCAAGTAATCGCGCGTCTGCGATAAAAAAACGGCCCTGCAACTGCAGGGCCGTTTTGCTTGGGTGCAATAAAGATCACGTCGCCATTGGCACCTCACGCGCCGCACGCCGTGCCACCCAGTACTGCACCAGGCGCGGCACGATCAACACCAGCAGCACGATGATGACCAGCGTCAGCGACATGGGGCGCTGCACAAAAATGCTGAAGCTGCCCTCGCCAATTGCCACCGCATTGCGCATCTGCGCCTCAGCCAGTGGCCCAAGGATCATGCCCACCACCACGGGTGCGGTCGGAAAGTCAAAACGCCGCATCAGCACCCCCAGCAGCCCCATGCCGTAGAGCAGGAACAGGTCAAACGTGCTCTGGCGCATGCCATAGGCCCCCACCGTGGCAAAGATCAGAATGCCGGCATACAGCTGTGGCTTGGGAATGCGCAGCAGCTTGACCCACATGCCCACCATGGGCAGGTTCAGCACCAGCAGCATCACATTGCCGATGTACAGCGACGCAATCAGCGCCCATACCAGCACCTGCGCACTGTCAAACAGCTGGGGGCCGGGGTTGATGCCGTAGTTCTGGAAGGCCCCCAGCAGCACGGCCGTGGTGTTGCTGGTCGGTATGCCCAGCGTCAGCAGCGGAATCAGGGCCGCCGTCACCGTGGCATTGTTGGCTGCCTCGGGACCGGCCACGCCTTCAATCGCGCCCTTGGTGCCAAACTCGGCCTTGTCCTCCCCCTTGGCCAGCTTTTTCTCCGTGGCATAGCTCAGGAAGGTGGGGATCTCCGTCCCCCCGGCCGGAATACAGCCAAAGGGCGCACCAATCACCGTGCCGCGCATCCATGCAGGCCAGGAGCGCTTCCAGTCGCGCCGGTTCATGTGCACGCGGCTGATGGTGTTCTGGCTTTCCTTGACCTTGCCTTCATACAGCGCGTAGTACAGCACCTCGGCCACGGCAAACAGGCCTACGGCCACGAGCACGATGTCGATGCCGTCCAGCAGCTCCATCTTGCCACCGGTGTAGCGGGCAGCCCCCGAAATCTGGTCCATGCCCACACAGCCCATGGCCAGCCCCAGGAACAGGGACGTAATGCCACGTACCATGCTCTGCCCCAGCACGGCAGACACCGTGGTGAAGGCCAGCACCATGAGCATGAAATACTCGGGCGGCCCCAGGCGCACGGCAAACTCGGCCACACCGGGCGCAAACAGGGTGACCACCACCGTTGCGATCGTGCCCGCCACGAAGGAACCAATCGCCGCCGTCGCCAGTGCCGCACCGGCACGGCCACTCTTGGCCATCTTGTTGCCTTCCATGGCGGTCACCATGCTGGCCGTCTCACCGGGTGTATTGAGCAGGATGGACGTGGTCGATCCGCCATACATGGCACCGTAGTAAATGCCGGCAAAGAAAATCATGGAGGCCGTGATTTCCACCTTGGCCGTGATCGGCAGCAACATGGCCACTGCCACCGCAGGGCCAATGCCCGGCAGCACTCCCACTGCGGTTCCCAGGGCACAGCCCAGCAAGGCCCACAACAAATTCACCGGCGTGGCTGCCGTGGCAAAGCCCTGCAGCAATGCGTCAAACAAATCCATTACAGCCACCCCGTATTCGTGAGCCCTGGCAGGTTGATGGCCAGCAACTGCGTAAACGTCCAGTACACAGGGGCTGCAATCACCAGCCCCGTCAGCACATCTTTGCCCAGCATGCGCGCACCCAGCACATGCGCCTGCCCCTGTGCACGGCGCAGCCCCTGCACGGCCAGCAGGTAGCACAGCGTGCAGCTCAAGATAAAGCCCAGGTGCTCAATCAAACCGGCATTGAGCAGCAGCCCTGCCGACACCCAGACAAAAGGCCCAAGGTCCACACGCGCGCTGCCACCGGGTTCTGCCGCATGGCGAAAGCCCCCTGTCCATGCCTCGCCAATCAGCCAGAGGCCGCACAGCCCCAGCACCACGGCACACAGCCAGGGCAGGAAGTTCGGGCCAACGCCGCCATAGCCCGCATCCCCTTCGATCATGCTGGCGCCCACCCCCATGCCCATGGCCACCAGTACCACCAGGCCACCCACCGCGGCCTGCCAGCCTCCGGAAGGAATAGCGCTTTCCCATGAAGGGACGGACGTGTCTTGCGTATCCTGCACAGCACCTCCTTTTATGAATAAAAAAAAACCTCTAGCGCTTATCCAGCAAGCGCTAGCAGCTATCAAAATAGATATTTCAAAAAGATACGCGCAACCCCGTTCAGCAGCAGAACAGGGTTGCCCTGTCTTACACCATGCCCGCGCTGGTCATGATCTCGCGCAGACTCTTGAACTCCTGGTCCACAAAGCTGGCGAAGGCGTCTCCAGCCAGCCAAGCCGGAGTCCACTCGTTTTTCTTGAGCGACTCCTGCCAGGAAGCGCTCTGTACCGCTTTTTCAAGCTTGGCGATCAGGGCATCGCGCTGCTCGCGGGTAATGCCGGGAGCACCATAGACGCCACGCCAGTTGCCAATTTCCACATCAATGCCCTGTTCCTTGAGCGTAGGGATGTCGATACCGGGCAAGCGCTCGGCCGAGGTCACGCCAATGGGCTTCATCTTTCCCGTAGCGATGTACTCCGCAAACTCGCTGTAGCCACTGCCGCCCACGGTGACGTTGCCCCCCAGAATGGCGGAAATTGCCTCACCACCACCACGGAAAGCCACGTAATTGATCTTGGCAGGGTCCACACCCACGGCCTTGGCGATCATGCAGGCGGCAATGTGCTCGGTGGAGCCGCGCGAGCCACCGCCCCACTTGACGCTGCCGGGGTCCTTCTTGAGCTGTGCCACCACCTCGTCCATGCTCTTGTAGGGCGAGTTCGCAGGCAGAACGAACACGTTGTATTCGCTGGTAATGCGCGCCAGCGGTGTGGCCTGCTGCAGGGACACCGGCGGCTTGCCCGTGATGATGCCGCCCAGCATCACGGCGCCCATGACCATCAGCGCATTCGGATCACCCTTGCTGCCGTTGACGAACTGCGCCAGGCCAATCGCGCCCGCTGCGCCCCCCTTGTTCTCATAGGTCACGGTCGAAGCCACGCCTGCATCCTGCAGCGCCTTGCCCAGAGCGCGGCCCGTCGTGTCCCAGCCGCCACCGGGGTTGGCAGGCAGCATCATCTTCATGGCAACGGCCTGTGCCTGCGCCTGAGGCATCAGTCCAGCGGCAGCCAGCGCTGCCAGGCTTTTCAGAAAGGTATCGCGACGCATGGATGTGTCTCCTTGTTGTGGGTTGTGCATGCACTGCCCATGATGGCCGTGAACGCTGTCAAACGGCTGTCCTTTTTGCTCCGGGCAAACCCGGGTGCATGCTGCAGCCCAGAGACTGCCGCGCAGTGCTAACGTGCAGCCATGCATATTCTTTTGGTGGAAGACGACCACGCCATGCGCACCAGCCTGCAGCGCGCCCTGACGCGCCGGGGCATGCAGGTGAGCACCTGTGCCGATGGTCATCAGGCCGCAGCGCACTGGCAGGCGCTGCAGCCTGATGTGGTTGTGCTGGACCTGAGTCTGCCCGGCCAGGATGGGCTGCAGATTCTGGCAGCCATGCGCGCCCAGCAGTGCCGCACGCCGGTGATGATCCTGACCGCCCGTGGCACGGTGGGTGACCGCGTGCTGGGCCTGAACACAGGGGCAGATGACTATCTGTCTAAGCCCTTTGATCTGGATGAGCTGGAAGCACGGCTGCGTGCTCTGATGCGCCGCAACACCGCCGCCACGCCTGCGGCGCAAAACCCGGCGACCGTATTTGGCAACCTGCGGCTGGACCCACACGACGGCGCCATCTACCACCTGGGCGAGCCCATGGACTTCACCCCACGCGAGCGGGCGCTCATGCACGCGCTGCTGAGCAAGCCCGGACAGGCCATTGCCAAGGAACGCCTGTATGCCCAGGTCTTTCCTGGCGCACAGGATGTGCAGTACGAAGCCATTGAAGTCGTGGTCTACCGCCTGCGCAAGAAACTGGCTGGCACCGACGTTGACCTGGTCACGCTGCGCGGCCTGGGCTATCTGCTGCGTCTGGCCACGTCACTCTCGGCATCCTCACCCCAGCCATGAACACCCAGCGCCTGCCTGCATGGTCACTGCGCACCCGCCTGCTGGCGGGCATTTTGCTGCCCATCCTGATCTGCATCAGCTGGAACACCTGGGTCCTCTACCATGAGGCACTCGGCGCCCTGCACACTGCCTATGACCGCACATTGCTGGCATCGGCCAAGACCATTGGCGAGCAGCTGGATGTGGACGGCTACGAAGCGCAGGCCACCATCAGCGCCACCGTGCCGTACTCGGCTCTGGAGGCCTTCGAGGCCGATACCCAGACCCGCATGTTCTACCGCGTCTCCACCCTCAGCGGGGACCTGGTGTCTGGCTTTTCCGATCTGCCCCTGTGGCAGGGGCAGATTCCACAGCAGCCACCCTACGCCGCACTGGTGGATTTTTATGACAGCGAGTACCGTGACCGCCCCGTGCGCATGGCCGTACTGCTGCAGCCTGTGGCCAGTGCCACCGGGCGCAGCATGGCCATCATCCAGGTGGCGGAAACCCTGCAGCTGCGTGAAAACCTGGCGCTGGAACTGCTGGGCCAGACCTTGTGGCAGCACGCCGTGCTGCTGGTGCTGGTCACGCTGACGGTGCTGCTGGTCGTGCACCGTGTCACACGCTCGGTGCGTGTGGTCGGAGAAGCCATGGGCCGCCGCCCGCAGGGTGATCTGCGCCCCGTGCCCCTGCACACGGTACCGCGCGAGCTGCGCCCGCTGCTGGACGGCACGAACCGCATCATGGAGCGGCTACGCGCCTTGCTGCACGACCAGAAACGCTTTGTGCGCGATGCCTCGCACCAGCTGCGCACACCGCTGGCCGTGCTCAAGGTGCAGGTGCAGTCTGCCCGTCGTGGTGATATGCCTGCCATGCTGGCGCTTGAAGAAATCGAAGGTACGGTGGACCGCGCCACAGAGCTGGCCAACCAGATGCTGGCACTGGCCAAGGTGGAGCAACTGCGCGAGCAGCCGCGTGAACCGCTGGCCTGGGATGCCGTGGTACGCGAGGTCAGCCTCGACCTGGCACCGCTGATTGCTGACAAGGAGCTGGACTTTGTGCTGGAGGCCGACACCCCAATCTTCGTGCAGGCCCACGCCTGGATGCTGCGGGAGCTGGTGCGCAATCTGCTGCACAACGCCGTACGCCATGCGCCAGCACACAGCAGCTTGCACATACGGCTGTCCCTCAACGCCCAGCAGCAGGCACAGCTGTACATCGCCGATGAAGGCTCCGGGCTCAGCGCAGCGCTGCAGGAGCGTCTGTACCAGCCATTTGTCAGCCATGGTGAACACCAAGGCTTTGGCCTGGGGCTGGCGCTATGTCACGACATCGTGCACGCCCTGGGCGGCACGCTGGAGCTGCACAACCGAAGTACTGGCGGCCTGGAAGTTCTGGCCTGTCTGCCACAGGCCAGCCACGACTTGGACTGAGGCCGAGCGCCTGAAAAACCTTACAGGCAGCCATGGCTTGGCCATGCCATTGTTGCGCCGAGGTGTTGGTCAGAATCAGGACGGGCTTAAACGCTTTGTGTTCAGCTATCTATTCCGAAGCACTCTTTTATCAGACATAAATCCCAAGAGAACCCAATCATCACAAGCGCTTCAAGCTATAAAAAAAGTAGTCAGAATCCCATCCTGCAGTGCATAGCACCCATACAAAAACGCATAGATAACCAATTGCAGGCAAGGAATTAAACATGGGCTTGGAAAAGCAGAAAGCACCAGCGCGCATCGTGGTCGTAGGCGGTGGCGTGGCAGGTCTGGAAATCGCCTCGGCGCTGGGCAAACTCAAGGACCCGCACATCGACTCCGTCACGCTGGTAGACGCTGACTCTGCCCATGTCTGGAAGCCCATGCTGCACACCATTGCTGCAGGTACACGCGATCTGGCCCAGCAGCAAACCACCTACCTCGCCCAGGCAACCGATGCCCACTTTGCCTACCAGCCCGGCGCCATGTCGGGTCTGGACCGTGAGCACAAGGAGATCATCCTCGACCCCATCGTGTCTGAAGACGGCCGTGAAGTCGTTCCTGCCCGTCGCCTGCCCTATGACAAGCTGGTGATTGCCGTCGGCAGTGGTGCCAATGACTTTGGCACGCCCGGTGTGCTCGAGCACTGCTACATGATCGATTCACGCCGCAAGGCCGATGAATTCAACCGCGAAATCCGTCTGCGCATGCTGCGCTGCATGACCGAGGGCGAAACCCTCCAGGTCGCCATCGTGGGCGCAGGTGCCACTGGCGTGGAGCTGGCCGCCGAGCTGGTGCAGCTGTCCGAAAGTGCGGAAGCCTACGGCGCGCTGGGCGAAGCCGCCAAATTCCAGATCGTGCTGATCGAGGCAGGTCCACGCATCCTGCCCAGCTTCCCTGAAGAAATTTCCATTGCCACACAAACCCGCCTGGAAAAACTGGGGGTGCGAGTCCTCACCAACCGCAAAGTGCTGGCCGCGCATGCGGACTCCCTGCTGCTTGATGGAGACGAACGCATTCCCGCAGGCCTGAGCGTCTGGGCCGCGGGCGTCAAGGCGCCCAACTTTCTGTCCACCCTCGGCCTGCCCACCACCCGTGGCAACCAGCTGATCGTCAATGACGATCTGCAGACCGCAGACCCTGACATCTATGCCGTCGGTGACTGCGCCAGCTACACCCTGCCCGGTGAAAAGCATCCACTGCCACCTACGGCACAGGTCGCCCACCAGCAGGCACGCTATCTGATTGAGCTGTTTCCCAAGATGCTGGCCTGCCCCCATGCCTACAACGGCACAGGCTTTGCCTATCGCGACTTTGGTGCACTGGTGTCACTGGCCCACTATGACGCCTATGGCTCTCTGGGCAAGTTTGGCCTGTTCAACGGCGGGCTGATCCGCGGGCGACTGGCCATGCTCAGTCACATCTGGCTGTACCGCTCCCACCAGGCACGCCTCTACGGCTTCTGGCGCGGAGGGCTGCTGTGGCTGGTGGATCTGATGAACTCACGCCTGCGCCCCACCATCCGTCTGGATTAAGACCAACAGCTGCAGCAGGTAGCTGACTACGGCATCACCAGCGGCTCCAGCGCCTGTCGCAAAGCGTCTGGCAGCGCGCAGGGGCGGCGCGTTTCCCGGTTCACATAGACATGCACAAAGTGCCCTGCCGCTGCACTTTGTGCGTCACCTTGCGCAAACAGTCCGATTTCGTAGCGCACGCTGCTGCTGCCCAGCCGCGCGACGCGAATGCCTGCTTCCACGATCTGCGGAAACGCCAGCGGCGCAAAGTAGTTGCATTGCGTCTCCACCACCAGGCCAATGGTTTCGCCGTGGTGAATATCCAGAGCACCCTTTTCAATCAGAAACGCATTGACTGCTGTATCAAACCAGCTGTAGTAGACGACATTGTTCACATGCCCATAGATATCGTTGTCTGCCCAGCGCGTGGGAATGGTGTGGAACACACGGTACGCACTGCGCGGCTGCGGTTCAGGGCGAGTGGCTGCAGTAGTCAATGAAACGTTTGGTGTCATGCCAGCATTCTCAACAAGCGCACTGCATGCCCATGCACCCATGTGACATCGTCGCCCTGTTGCGACACTTTTTCGCACTATCTGTCGCGATCTCCCGTAGTTGGCGACCATTGCCACCATTGAGACAGTTTTTTGTTGCAGCGCAATAAAAAACGCTTGCAGCAATCACTGCTTTGCTCAAGAATTCGCCTCATGCTGCATTGCAACATAAATTTGAGAGATGCAGCTGCTCACCTGTCCCCATCCAACGGAGTACACGACCATGGCACTGACACCTGAACAAATTGCTGCTGCACACAAGGCAAATCTCGAAACCCTGTTTGGCCTGACCAACAAGGCTTTCGAAGGCGTTGAGAAGATTGTGGAACTGAACATGGCTGCAACACGTGCAGCACTGTCTGAAGCTGCCAGCCACAGCCAGGCTCTGCTCAACGCCAAGGACATCCAGGAACTGGTGACGCTGCAAACCAGCCTGTTCCAGCCTCTGGCTGAAAAAACTGCGGCTTACAACCGCCACCTGTACAACATCGCCACCAGCACTTCTGCTGAAGTGAGCAAGGCACTGGAAAGCAAGACCAGCGAATTCCAGCAAAGCTTCAACAATCTGGTGGATTCCACCGCAAAGAATGCGCCTGCAGGTTCGGAAACCGCCGTGGCCATGATGAAGAGCGCTGTTTCTGCCGCCAACAACGCTTTCGAAAGCGTACAAAAAGCGGTCAAGCAAGCCTCTGACTTGGTCGATGCCAACCTGAAGGCTGTTGCCGCAACGGCGACGACCACTGCAACGCCTGCTGCCTCTTCCAGCAAGGCCAAAGCCTGATATTTCCTGATGCTTTGATAACCATTGGACAACTTCTAGGGTTTACCCTATAATTCGAAGCATCAACCAGTTCACTGGTTACCAGTTGTCTCCTTGGATCCTCTTGAAACCCCCGTTTCTTGGATCCCTTTAAACCCGGTTTT
>JAEZZU010000214.1 GCA_023418355.1 Pseudomonadota bacterium
TGGCTCCCCGACCTGGGCTCGAACCAGGGACCTGCGGATTAACAGTCCGTCGCTCTACCGACTGAGCTATCAGGGAATATTTCGGTATCAACCTGCACCTGACAAGGCAAGTGCAAATCAAAGCAAATTGTTGGCTCCCCGACCTGGGCTCGAACCAGGGACCTGCGGATTAACAGTCCGTCGCTCTACCGACTGAGCTATCGGGGAACAAGACCGAGATTATATACGTGGATTTTTGACTGTTTGCCTAGTTTGCAAAAAAAGTGAAGCGGAATGCGCTCAGACAGGCTCGGGGCGCAGCCATAGCCAGACCAGCACCACCGCCATGCAGCTGCTGGCCAGCACCTGTGCCCACAGGGGGGCGGGTGCAATCCACAGGATGATGGCGCACAGTGCCATCATGGCTGCCGCACTGTATTTGGCGCGCCGGCTGACATAGCCACCTGCCGCCCAGTTCTTCAGCATGGGGCCAAACAGGCGGTGTTGCCACAGCCAGACATGCAGGCGCGGAGAGCTGCGCATGGCAGCCCAGCCCGCAATCAGAATAAAGACGGTGGTTGGCAGGCCCGGGATGAAAACGCCTGCGATGCCCAGCCCCAGCGAGGTGACGGCCAGTGCGCGCAGCAGCCAGCGGGCGTACCAGCGCCGGGCGATGGCGGGGGCTGGTATGGGCGAAGGGCTGTCAGAGGGTGCAGGCTCAGGGGGCTGGGGCATGAGGCTATTGTGCCTGTGCAAGGCTTTCAGGGTAGGAGGGGCTGCTGGTTTGCTACTGAAATGCAAGCGACTAGCGCTGGAATGATCTGGGTTTGATATTCATAGATATTGCAAATGCTCAATATGCAAGCGCTGGCAGCTATGAAGTTGTGAGTGATGTATATGAAAAAGGCCTGCAATGCAGGCCGGGAAGAGGCAGGGAAGAGCTGCCGTTTCAGAAAAAAGGTGTCAGGCACCCTGACGCTTGCTGGCGGCAGCCTGCGCCGCTTTCTTGGCTTGCTCGGCGCTGCTCTTGCCAATCTTTCCCATGAAGAGGGTGGTGAAGTAGGCGGCCATGATGATGACAATCAGGATCACAGCCAGGCTCATCAGGCCATAGTCGGTGGAGATCAGTTCGTTCAGCAACTTCATAGCCAAATCCTTCGCAAACAGTCGTAGGTGGATGGGATGTGGTCACTATTGCTGGTGCGGGCGGGTGGGCGTTTGCGAAACATCAAAGGTGTGGGGTCTGCACTTTGCGTTAACGTAAGTCCTGACACCGAATGCCTACACACTTCTTGCTGGGCCTATACCCATTGGCAATCCCATCGTGTGAGATTTATTGATGCTTGAACCTTCCAATGTGACCCATGCCGTGCAACTGGCGGTGGCTCCTGTGTTTTTTCTGACGGCGGTGGCCGGTATGATCAGTGCCGTGGCTGGACGCCTGGCGCGCATCATTGACCGTGCGCGGGTGCTGGAGGACCGCGTGCGTTCCAGCCAGGATGAGGCGGTGATTGAGCGTGGCCTGCGCGAGCTGGAATATCTGAGCAAGCGCGGCCGCATTTCCAACTGGTCCATTGGCCTGCTGACCCTGTGCGGCTCTTTGATCGGGCTGACCATCGTGCTGCTCTTTGTGGGGCAGGCATGGATGGCGGCAGGCCACCATGTGGCGGTGGTGTCCTTTCTGGTGGGGGTGGCGTCTTTTATTGCAGCGCTGGGCTGCTTCATGTGGGAGACGGTGCTGGCCACCCATCTGCTGAACTTCAATGTGCTCAAGGCCGGGCGCGAATTGCGGCACTGAAGCAGCAGACAGCTCCTGATGACCAAGGGCCTGACGACATGTCAGGCCCTTGGTGTTTTTGAGGCTTGTGCTTTACGCCTTGGTGTCTGCCTTTGGATCTGTCTTGGGGTCTATGGGGTCCAGCCATGACTGGGCGGCGTTGATCACGCACTGCGTCAGGCGCTCCAGCCCGGCCTGTGCATTGCGTGCATGCGCCCAGTACAGCGGTACGGAAATGCCGCTGTTGGGCACTAGCTCCACCAGCGTGCCATTTTCGAGATGCTCCTTGATCAGCACCGTGGGGTGCATGCCCCAGGCAATGCCGGAGAGACTTGCGCGCACAAAGGCGTGGGCGGAGGGCACCCAGTGGCGTGGCGGTGTATTGCGTGCGGCAACGCCTTGCTGGTGCAGCCATTTGTCCTGCATGGCGTCTTTGCGGTCATAGGTCAGCATGGGTGCTTGCGACAGCGTCTGCGGTGTCACGCCCGTTTCCCCAAAATAGCGGGCCATGAATTCCGGGCTGGCTGCAGCCACGTAGTGCATATTGGCCAGCGGCCAGATATTGCAGCCGGTGATGTGGCTGGATGTGGCCGTCACGGCAGCCATCACATCGCCTTCCTTGATGCGCTTAGCGGTGTGGTCCTGGTCGTCAATGCTGATGTCCAGCAGCTCATTGCCGCCCTGGGTGAAGTCGGCCATGGCATCCACAAACCAGCTGTTGAGTGAGTCGGCGTTCACGGCAAGCTTGAGCGTGGGGCGTGCCACCTGGCCTTCGGGAACGAGTTCGGGGTTGTTGCGGCGCAGGTCGTTTTCCAGCAGGGCGACCTGCTCCACATGCAGACAAAGGCGGCGGCCGGCTTCCGTGCCCGTGCAGGGGGAGCCACGCATGACCAGCACCTGACCCACGCGCTCTTCCAGCAGCTTGATGCGCTGGGAGATGGCCGAAGGGGTGACATGGAGTTTGCGCGCCGCGCGCTCGAAGCTGCCTTCGCGCAGCACAGCGGCCAATGCTTCCAGTCCAGCGTAGTCGAGCATGTTAGTAAAACTTAATTTAATAGAGATTTTTTAATTTTACTTATGTTTGCAGGCCTTTGAGAATCAGGGGCATGTGGAATGCAAATATGACGGCTGCGTGGCTGGCCGGATTTACCGTATGTTTTTCGCTGATCATCTCGATTGGCGCGCAAAACCTGTATGTGCTGCGTCAGGCAGTGAAGGGCCAGCACGTGCGTGCGTGTGTGGCGTGGTGTGTGCTCTCAGACGCCGTACTCATCGGCCTGGGTGTGGCGGGCATGGCCAGCTTGCTGGCGCGCCACCCCGACTGGGCCTGGTGGCTGGGTATGGGCGGGGTGCTGTTTTTGCTGGGCTATGGCCTGTTTGCCCTGTGGCGGATGGCGACGGCCCCGGATGCACAGGTGGTGGCTGATGGTTCACAGGCCGCTTCGCGCGGGCTGCTGGGCGTGATCAGCACGCTGGCGGTGATCACCTTGCTTAACCCCCATGTCTATCTGGACACGGTGCTGCTGGTGGGCTCCATCGGCGCGCGCCAGGAAGGGCATTTGAAGTGGCTGTTTGTGCTGGGCGCTGCCAGTGCCAGCCTGCTGTGGTTCGGGCTGCTGAGCTTTGCGGCCCAGCGTATGCGTGGGCTGTTTGCCAGACCGATGGCATGGCGCGTGCTGGACGGCCTGACCGGCGTGATGATGCTGATCCTGGCCTGGTGGGTCTGGCAGGGGCTGTAAGGCCCTGGCGGCTGGCTGGGCAGTGGGTGCAGGTCAGTCCAGTCGCGCCAGCACTTCCAGCAGATTCCACTGGTTCCCCAGGATCTGGTAGTGCGCGGTTTCACCGGTCTTCTGGCTCACTCCCTCGATGATGACGATATGTCCCTGGGTGATGGCCTGGCTCAGCACAGGCTTGATCTTGTCGTACTGGTGGCGCTCTGCCACATCGCCACGAAATGCCAGCAGGCGCTCACTGCTGGTTTTGACGTGCTGCTGATACAGCGCCAGGGTACGGCTGCGCGTGACTTCGCTCATGCCTTGGGTGATGGCCTTGTCCAGAGGAATGGGGGTGTCGCTCATAGGGCGGTTGGGTATGCAAAATTTGAATAAGAAGCCTCCATCATGACAGCATAAATTTGCTGCAAATTAAACTTTTTGTTTCAAATTCGGCATGTTTGCCATGCCTCAAAACGGCAGGCGGTTTCTGCCACGAAAAAGCGCTGCCCGTGGGCAGCGCCTGGTGTCTGGAAGCAGTGTGCGCGCAGATCAGAACGCGGGAACGACTGCACCCTTGTACTTTTCTT
This sequence comes from Pseudomonadota bacterium, assembly GCA_023418355.1. GTDB lineage: Bacteria > Pseudomonadota > Gammaproteobacteria > Burkholderiales > Burkholderiaceae_C > Comamonas. The sequence goes on from JAEZZU010000214.1 coordinate 4,059, forward strand.
CGATGAACTTCTTGGTCTCGGGCGAGTGCAGGGCCTTCATCAGCTTGGCGATGTCGGCACCATCAGCGCGGTCCTTGCGGGCGGCCACGATGTTGGTGTAGGGCGAGTCTGCATCTTCGATGAACAGCGCATCCTTGGGGGGGTTGAGCTTGGCTTCAATCGCGTAGTTGGTGTTGATCAAGGCCAGATCCACATCATCGAGCGCGCGGGGCAGCAGCGGGGCTTCCAGTTCGCGGAACTTGAGCTTCTTGGGGTTCTTGACGATGTCCAGCGCGGTGGCGGTCAGGTTGCTGGGGTCCTTGAGTTCAATCAGGCCCTGCTTGGCCAGCAGCAGCAGGGCGCGGCCTCCGTTGGAGGGGTCGTTGGGAATGGCAATGGTGGCGCCATTCTTCAGCTCAGCCGCGCTCTTGACCTTCTTGGAGTAGGCGCCGAAGGGTTCTACGTGCACCTTGCCGTTGGGCACTTGCACCAGGCTGCTCTTGCGGTCCTAGTTGTAGCTGTCGAGATAGGGCTGGTGCTGGAAGAAGTTGGCGTCCAGCTGCTTGTCTTCCACGGCGGCGTTGGGCTGCACGTAGTCGCTGAATTCACGCACCTGCAGTTCAATGCCGTCGGCTTTGAGCTGGGGCTTTACGAAGTTCAGGATTTCTGCGTGGGGCACGGCAGTAGCGGCGACCTTCAGAACGTCTGCAGCGTGGGCAGAGAGGGCTAAAGTGGCGATGGCCACGGCAGTCAGGGTCTTCTTCAACATGATGATTTTCAGTTCCTGTGACAGAAAAAAGCGCGTTACACCAAGCCCTGAAAGCACAATGACGCTAGCAGGGAAGGCTTCAAGTGTAGCGATGCGGCGCAGACTGCCAACTAATTTTTGTTAATTTGGTTATAAAGAAAGTGGTTTTTATGCGATATCTGGCGATTGGAGCACGATGTGACGCCTGAAGATCTGGAAAAACTGGTGACTACCCGCATGCCTTTTGGCAAATACCAGGATCGGCTGATCTGTGACTTGCCCGGCAACTACCTGGCCTGGTTTGCGCGTGAAGGCTTTCCACCTGGGGCCATTGGTCGCCTGCTGGCGCTGATGCATGAGCTGGATCACAACGGCCTCAAGGGACTGCTGGAACCACTCCGGCATCGGCCCTGAAAACACAAAGCCCCGCGGCGTGTGCCTGCGGGGCTTTGTGTTGGGGGATGGCGCGAGCCAGATTACAGCGCAGCAGCGCGGGCAGCTTCAGCCTTGGCCTTGGCTTCGTCCAGCTTCTTCTGCAGCTCGGCAGCTTCGGCTTCAGCAGCCTTGGCTTCGGCCTCAGCCTTGGCCTTGGCTTCTGCTTCGGCCTTTGCCTTGTCGTCAGCATCGCTGCCGCTGAAAGCGCCGGCAATGGCGTTACCGGCCACGGTACCCACTACGGCACCGGCGGCGGTGGCAGCCATGGTGCCCATCAGGCCGGAGCCTGCGGGTGCCGCAGCGGCGGCAGGAGCAGCAGGTGCTGCTGCGGCGGCTGGTGCAGCTGCGGGAGTCGCAGGTGTTGCGGGGGTAGCAGGCTTGGCAGCAGCGGTAGGCGCGGCAGGTGTTGCGGGCTTGGCAGGTGCCTTGCCGATGGTGGCAGGACGCACCGACTTGCCGCCACCCATGCGTTTGGCATGAGCCAGGCTAGGCGCGGCCAGTGCAGCAATGGTTACGGCGATCACAGAAGCGGTGGTGCGGAAAGAAGTGTTCACTGCAGTTCCTGAAAAAAGGAGATCCAAAGGAAAGGTCATGTCATGGACCGGTGCATGCATGGCATGCCGGTGGTCTTGTTGACATGGGGGCTCAGACGTCAATTGCAAGCCAGAAGTTCCGAAATATTTGCAGATCACTCTGGCGCTTGAGGCCTCGCACGGGTTTGATATGAATGCTTATGGGTGCGAGCAATGCATTGTAGACACAGCCTATGGCTGCTCCATAAAAAATAGCTGCCAGCGCTTGAAAATCAATACTTTGAACATGATTAATATTCAAAGTCCTTGATTTGTCTTCGCTGGCAGCTATTTTTTCAGGTGTGATGGCAGGGGCTTACTGCAGAATTTCCAGCAGGCGGTCAAGTCCACCTTCATTGATGCAAACCTTGGCTTCCGCACGCACGCGGGGCTTGGCGTGGTAGGCCACGGACAGGCCTGCGGCCTGCATCATGGGGATGTCATTGCTGCCATCGCCCACGGCAATGCACTGTGCAGGCTCGATGCCCAGCAGGCTGGCCACTTCCAGCAGGGTGCGACGCTTTTCGGCACCGTCGCAGATATCGCCCCAGGGCTGCTCGACCAGGCCGCCGCTCAGCACGCCATCTTTGATCTCCAGCACATTGGCGCGCACAAAGTCGATGCCCAGCAGACCGCGCACATGCTCGGCAAAGAAGGTAAAGCCGCCGGAGACCAGCAGCACCTTCAGCCCCGCCGCCTTGGCCGCCTTGACCAGGGTTTCGGCACCGGGCGAGAGCTTCAGGCGCTCGGCCAGCACGCGCTGCATGTCCGCTTCGGTCACGCCGACCAGCTTGCCCACGCGCTGGCGCAGACTGTCCTTGAAGTCGGTGATTTCACCGCGCATGGTGGCTTCGGTGATGGCCGCCACCTCTGCCTTCTTGCCCGTGGCGTCTGCGATTTCGTCGATGCACTCAATCGTGATCAGCGTGGAGTCCATGTCAAAAGCAATCAGCTGGTAGTCGCTGAGCTTCTGGGGCGCTGTGATGTTCTGGATGGTCAGACCGGGGGCAAATTCGGTGGAAGCAGGCATGGAGGGCTAAGAGCTATGGGTTTCACAAAGCAGCCCCGGTCTTGTGGAGCGGGGCAATGGCGGAATTATCAGCCGGTTTGCAGTGTCAGGGCTGCGAAGGCGCTGCATCGATTTTTGCGGAAGCAGCAGGAAGCTGCTGCGCAGGATCGTCTGCGCTCCCAAAGTGAGAAAAACCATCCATATTCGTCTACTCCAGGAGCAGGACGAACTGTATCTGATCGTAAACTCGCCGCCTTCATAAAAAAATCTCTGGCAGACGGTTCAGAGCGCGACACAGTTTCGAGAGGATCCTGGATGCAGCCCGCTTCATTACCTGCAGACGAAGAACAACGCGTGCAAGCACTGGTCAACACAGGCTTGCTGGACAGCGCTGAGGAGAAGCGGTTTGAACGGCTTACCAAGCTGGCACAGCAGGTGCTGCATGTGCCTGTGGCGCTGGTATCGCTGGTGGATTCGCACAGGCAGTGGTTCAAGTCCCGCCAGGGGCTGGAGGTGCGTGAAACATCGCGCGATGTGTCTTTCTGCGCCCATGCCATTCTGGGCAAGGAGATTCTGGAAATTGAGGATGCGCGCGCCGATGCGCGTTTTGCGGATAACCCACTGGTCATCGGCCCTCCGCACATCCGCTTCTATGCAGGGGCGCCGCTGTCCACGCAGGAGGGCTATCGAATAGGCACGCTGTGCGTGGTTGGGGACAAGCCTCGGCGGCTGAGTGGTGAAGAGCGCAGCATCCTGCGCAGTCTGGCCGATTGTGTGGAAGCCGAAATCCACAACATCGACCTGCTGCGCCAGAGTCAGGCGCTGCAGATGACCAAAAAGCTGGGTGATGTCATCAGCCAGGCGCAGTCACAGTTCATTCAGGAAGAAGCGCGCCGCCAGGCCTTGGACAGTTTGCTGCATGGTCTGCTGCAGCTCACGGAAAGTGAGTATGGCTTTATTGGCGAAGTGCGCTACCACGCCGATGGCACGCCTTTTCTGAAAACCTACGCCATCACCAATATCGCGTGGAACGAGGAAACGCGCGCTTTCTACGACAAGCATGCGCCGGAAGGGCTGGAATTTACCAACCTGCAGTCACTGTTTGGCGCGGCACTGCTGCAGCGTGCGCCGGTGATCGTGAACAACCCCGCTCAGGATCCACGCCGCGGGAAACTGCCATCCGGGCACCCGGCACTCAAGGCTTTCCTCGGCGTGCCTGTCATGCAGGACAACGAGATGCTTGCCATGTTTGGCCTGGCCAACCGTGCCGGTGGCTATAACGAAAAGCTGCTGGACTATCTGGAGCCACTGGTGCGCACCATCGGGCAGCTGGTCACGGCGATGCGCATTCACCAGAAGCAGCACCATGTGGAAGCCGAACTCTCACGCCTGTCGCGTGTGGCCAGCGAAACCACCAATGGCGTGGTCATCACCGACACCACAGGCCGTGTGCAGTGGATCAATGAGGGCTTTACCCGCATGACCGGCTATACGCTGCAAGAGCTGATTGGCAAGAAGCCCGGCCAGGTGCTGCGCTACCCGGACTCCGAGACGGAAGCTGCCGCCACCATGCGTGCAGCGCTGGCACGTGGGGAAGGCTTTGAAGTGGAAGTGCAGAACTACAAGAAAGATGGCACTTCCTACTGGGTACGCATCTGTTGCTCTCCGATGCGCAGTCCTCAAGGGGAGCTGCAGGGCTTCATGGCCATCGAGTCTGACATTACGGCGCAAAGAAAGGCAGAGCAGGAGCTGCGCCAGTTTCGGGATACGCTGGATCAGACACTGGACTGCGTCTACATGTTCGATGCCGAGAGCCTGACCTTCTTCTACGCCAACGAAGGGGCCTTGAAACAGGTGGGCTATGAGAAGTCAGAACTCTTCACCATGCACCCCTATGACATCAAGCCTTACTACTCGGAAGCGCAGATACGTGAGGCATTGCAGCCCTTGCTGGATGGCACCCAGCAGGTGGTGACGCTTGATACCGTGCACCGCCATAAAAGTGGCCAGCTGGTGCCTGTAGAGTCATTTGTGCAATATGTCGCATCGCAGTATGAGCGTCCGCATTTTGTGGCGATTGTGCGCGACATTACCGAACGCAAGCAAAACGAAGAACGGCTGCGCCATCTGGCTACGCACGATGCGCTGACCGGTCTGCCCAACCGCAGTCTGTTCCTGGAGCGCCTGACGCAGGAGATACAGCGCGCGGAAAGCGAGCATTCGTGTTTTGGCGTACTGCTGCTGGATCTGGATAACTTCAAGGTGGTGAACGACAGCTTTGGGCACCATCAGGGCGACTATCTGCTCAATGAACTGGCTAAGCGCCTGAGCTGCGCGCTGCGCGCAGGGGATATGGTGGCGCGACTGGGGGGGACGAATATGCAGCCATCCTGGTCAATGTGCAGGAGGAAGATCAGGTGCGACTTGCTGCGCAGCGCATGCTCCAGGTGGTGAGCGAGCCAGTCGTGATCAACGGCCAGGAATTTACGCCATCGGCCAGCATTGGCTATCGCATGTACTCGCAGGACGTGAAGGACGCTGCGACTTTGCTGCGCCATGCCGATGTCGCCATGTATGCGGCCAAAGCCGCCGGGCGTGGCACAGGCATGGCCTACTGCGTGGACATGGGGGCTGTCTCGAACGAGCACATGCATATCCAGGCGCGCCTGCGCTCTGCCTTGGAAAAGGGTGCGTTCAAGCTGTTCTACCAGCCACAGGTGGAGACAGCGACAGGCCGCATCATCGGCGCAGAAGCCTTGCTGCGCTGGGACGATCCAGAGCTGGGGCCGGTTTCACCAGGCCGTTTTATTCCTGTGGCCGAAGCCTCGGGCCAGATCCTGCCGCTGGGGGACTGGGTGCTGGAAACCGCATGCCGCCAGATTGCGCAGTGGCATGACATGGGGATGGACATGCTGGTGTCCATCAACCTCTCACCCTACCAGTTCCGGCAGGAAGACCTGGTGCAAAAAATCCGCTCTGCCTGCGAACGCCACCACTGTCCCGTGCACTTGCTGGAGCTGGAAATCACGGAAAGTGCAGCCATGCAAAGTCCGGAGCTGACCAACCACCAGCTCTCCACGCTGGCGCAGGCAGGCTTTTCGCTGGCGCTGGATGACTTTGGCACGGGCTATTCCTCGCTGGCACGCCTGGGGCGGCTGCAGGTGAACAAGCTGAAAATCGACCGCAGCTTTATCGTCGAAATTCCAGGCAGCAAGATGTACGAAACCTTGGTACGCACCACCATCAGTCTGGGCCACGAAATGGGCATGCGGTTGATTGCCGAAGGGGTGGAAACCGAGGCGCAGCGCCAGTTTCTGCAAAGCAATGGCTGCTTTGCCTATCAGGGCTGGCTGTTCAGCAAGGCCGTCCCTGCGGACGAGTTTGTGGGCTTGGTGCAGAAGGTCAATGGCCTGCGGGAGTTATTGCAGGAGGGGTAAGGCTGGGGATTTTTGAGTGTTGAGTGTGGTGAGGGGCGGGAATCGAACCACTGCAGTCTTTTTTGAGGGCAGAGGCCGGTTCGTCGCACCGGCGGGCGAGGTACTTTTTGTGCGCGACAAAAAGTACCCAAAAAGCGCGTCTGCGACGCTGTCCGGCGAAACTCTCTTCGCTCCTACGTCGCTCCGCTCAGACAGCCGCCGGAAATTTGATTTTTTATTTCGATCACGCGCGACGCTTGCGCGCGCGGGGTGGTAGCAAGCGGCGTCGCTCTGTTTGAAAGCCTGCTCTCGACCCAAAGCAGTCGTTCAAGCTGCTTACTAGCGGTCGCAGTGCTCCAACATCCAAGTCACATATGCAGCATCTACGAAGTAAATTTTTCTTGCTTTAGAACCACCTCGAATGATGAGCCCCACATAGTGGAAGAAACCGTCAAATCTTGCAAATACTGGCCCACCACTACATCCATCTATATCGCATGCAAATTCGGCGGTATCAATGCAGTAAGTTCCCGGACCCAAGGAGTCTTTGCTGAGCATACCAACAGCGATGAGTGGCGCCTCATTGATCTTCTGGTTCTCCCAGTCATATCGGTCTTCAGTATTTGGGAACCCCACAGCAAACAATTGTTGACCCGGCTTTAACTCTGAGGCTGGTCGCCAGAAACGCTCCATATCCCATGCGTACCAATGCATTTGTTCATCAAGCTCAAAGTCATCATGGACAAGCAGGCAAACCATGTCTTCCAAATCTTGCTGTGCTTCGGTATTCGGAAACGAAGGGGAGTACATTCCACGCAACGGTAAAGCGACATGGAAGCCAGGGAAGAGGATACGGGTGTGCTGAGGATTTGCACCGCTGTTTGTGAATACATGTTTGGCAGTGATAGCAAATTGCTTCTTTTTCCACTGCGCCATGAACAAGGTTCCACCTCCCCACAGAGGTTCGTCTGCATTAGCTTGAAAGTAGACAGGTCTCGTCCCTGTTACCAAGGCTGTATGGATTTCTGCAACGGTAATAAAGTCTCGTTCGTAGTGAGGAGGCAATGCGTTGTTGGCATCCATGATGAAATCTGTTCACTTGATAGAGCGAATTAGTATGCTCGACACCATCTTGGGTAATCGAAAGGAAGCGGATTGATGTGACTGCTTCTGGCCGAACGCAGACACCCCCCAATCGCCACCGCACGTAGGCCTATTTCTTCCCATACAAATACAAATCATCCGACCAAGTCGCCAGCCATTCGGGCTTGTAGGCCACAAATACGGCACACACCATGCCGGTGATGACGGCATCACCCCAGGCCATGAGCCACTGCGCTATGCGGGAGAGGTCCTCCTGCACGCCCGGCAGGGCATGGCCCAGCGCGGCAGAGAGCAGGCCTGCAGCAAACAGGCTGACCAGCGTGCCCACAAAGCCACGGCCAAAGATGTAGACAAAGATGCGTGTGCCCAGCCAGCGGCGCAGCAGCACACCCCAGAGCATGGCCAAGGTGGCAGGGATGAGTCCGTGCCAGACGGTCAGGCGCAGGGCTTCGGTGGCATCGAGCGACGGTGAAACCAGCCAGGCCATGGCACCAACGGCGCACAGCGCAGGCACGGCCAGCGGCCAGCCCAGACACAGCATGACCAGACACGCACCGGACCACTGCATCTGCAGCGGCATCTGGTGCAGCGTGGGCAAGGCCCACAGCCAGGGCAGGATGACCAGGGTGGCCAGCAGCGGCGTCCACAGTGGCGAGCTGTCGCCATGTTCCTCGGTGACCAGTGGCTTGCGGTTGGCCAGCAGCCGCCAGGGTCGCATGAGCAGGGCGGTCAGCAGCGCGATGACAAGAAGCACAATTTCCAGCATGTGGCGATTGTGCGCGTGTCGGGACTGCAAGCACCACCGGTGGCCACAGGCGGTGCTTGCTGTACGTCAAGCCTTGAGCGGGGTGCCCAGGCTGCGCAGCACATCGCGCACCATCTGCGCGCGGGCCTTGGGCTCGGGCAGCTCGCGTTCAATGCGCAGCTTGTCATTGCCGGCCAGCTTGATGTGCTTGTTCTTCTGGATCAGGCTGATGATCTGCATGGGGTCAATCGGCGGATTGGGCTTGAAGGTGATGTTGATCACCCCCGGGGCCGCATCCACCTTGGCCACGCCATAGGGCTCGGACAGCACGCGCAGGCGGTGCGTGTCGATCAGCGTCTGCGCCTGTGGCGGCAGCTTGCCAAAGCGGTCCACGATTTCTTCGAGCAGGTGGTCGATCTGGTCCGTGGTCTTGGCGGTCGCCAGCTTCTTGTAGAACGACAGGCGCAGCTGCACATCACCGCAATAGTCGTTGGGCAGCAGGGCAGGCGCGTGCAGATTGATTTCCGTGGTGGCCGCCATGGGCGAAAGCAGATCGGGTTCCTTGCCGCTCTTGAGGCTGCGCACGGCTTCGGCCAGCATCTCGTTGTAGAGCTGAAAGCCGATTTCCATCATGTTGCCGCTCTGGTTTTCGCCCAGCACCTCACCCGCACCGCGGATTTCCAGGTCGTGCATGGCCAGGTAGAAGCCGCTGCCCAGTTCTTCCATCTGCTGGATGGC
>JAEZZU010000220.1 GCA_023418355.1 Pseudomonadota bacterium
CTCAAAGCCAAAGGAATTGAGTTATGACCACACCTTCGCACCAGAATGAACATGCGGCCGAGCAATTTGCCCGTAAGCTGACTGCGCACCTGTCCATGGCCAATGCGGAGCTGCCGTACGTGGTCACCGAACGTCTGCGCGCAGCACGCATGCAGGCACTGGCCGTTCGCAAGCGTGAGAGCAGCCCCCTGCGCGTGCGCCAGACGGAAACCGCCACCAGCCTGATCAGCAACGCTGACGGCACCCTGAGCCTGGGTGCCCCGCTGCAGGACAACACGCCCATCTGGCTGCGCCGTCTGTTGACTGCCCTGCCTCTGGTGGCACTCGCCGGGGCACTGACCTTCATCGGCATCGACCAGGACAGCCGCGCCACCGTCGACATCGCCGAAGTGGACGCAGCCCTGCTGACCAGCGAACTACCCCCTGCCGCCTATACTGACCCCGGCTTCCAGCAATACCTGCAAGCTACAGTTTCTGATACACCCTGACTGCAATCGCAGCCCGTTTTTCCCAGACAGGACACGGGCCACCTTACACTTGGCACTACATGCCCCTGAACGCTGATACCCCCACGACCACTCGCACTTCTGCCATCGCCATCAGTCTGGCGAGTGTGCTGTTGCTGGGTCTGGCGGCAGGCGGCGCATGGTGCATGGGCCAGGTGGCCATGGCACCCAGCACCGTGCCAGCCTATATGGCGGTAGACAACACCAGCCGCACCTCGCTGAGCAGCAGCACACATGCACCGCGGCTGCGCCTGAGCTCTTCCGGCCCTGCATGGCGCGAACTGACAGAACCCCAGCGCCAGATTCTGACGCCCCTGCGTGAACACTGGGATGCCATGGGTGCGCTCGCCAAGCGCCGCTGGCTGGTGCTGGCAGACCGCTACCCCAAGATGGACGAGTCCGAGCGCACCAAGCTGGTCAGCCGCATGAACACTTGGGCCAGCCTCAGTGCCCAGCAGCGTAACCAGGCTCGCTTGAACTTTGAGAGCACCAAGCGCCTTTCTGCGCAGGAGCTGCAGACCAAATGGGATGAATATCAGGCGCTGAGTGCCGCTGAAAAGCAGCGCCTGGCCGAGCAGGCACGCAAGGCACGATCTGCGAAAAAAGCCAAACGAAGAATCGCCGTTCCCAAGCCTCAAGAAGCCCCCAAGCCTGCGGAACAGGTAGCGCCAGCACCAACGGCTCCGGTGATTGTGGAAACCCAGCCCATCGCTCAGCCACAGGCTGCACCTGCCGTACATCTGCCACCTGTGGAGCATCCACAGCCAGCGTTCGCAGCCCCCCCTGAGGTCACGAGCCTGCCTATTGCCGTGCCGCAATCCATGCCCAGCCTGGAGTTACCCCCGCTGCCTGCAGCAGATCCTGCGCCGCCCCAGGACCTTGATACACATCAACCTGCTGCGGCTTCTGAGCACGCGCCAGCACCGGCACAATAAGCAGCCCCTGGTGTACGGGGCGTTTGATGGATAAGTCTGCCTGCATGTCTGCCCCAACCTCTTCCCGCCCCTGTCTGCAAGCCCCCAGTCTGCGCCGCCGCATGGCCTGCTGGCTGTACGAAAGTCTGCTGCTGTTTGGTGTGGTATTCGTAGGCGGCCTGGTACTGGGCACGGCAGGCGTGCTGTTTGGTGCACCACTTTCGCCAAGCACACTGCAGGCTGTACTGTTTGTCGTGCTTGGCATGTACTTTGCGTTCTTCTGGAGCAAGGGCCAGACCCTGGCCATGAAAACCTGGCGCATTCAGGTCGTGGATAAAGATGGCCGCCCCCTCACTCGCGTTCGCGCACTGGCACGTTATGCACTATGCTGGGTCTGGCTGCTGCCGCCACTGGCTGTGCTGGCACCATTTCATCTGCCCATGGCAGAAGTGACCGTGCTGACACTGGGCTGGATTGCCATCTGGGCCTTGCTCAGCCGCTTTCACCCACAGCGCCAGTTTCTGCACGATGTGCTTGCAGGCACACGCCTGATTGATGCATCTGCGCCAAGCACTGCTACACCATCACAGCACTGAACACTGACTTCATCCACCAAGAGCTTTTCATGACTGACTTCACCCCCGCTTTTTCGATCTGCGTGTACTGTGGCTCGCGCCCTGGCGAACTACCGGTCTATGCAGAAGCTGCACGTGCCGTAGGCACATGGATTGGCCAGCGCGGCGGTCAGCTGGTCTATGGCGGCGGTCGCACCGGCCTGATGGGCATGGTTGCCGAAGCGACCAAGGCAGCTGGCGGTCGGGTGGTTGGCGTCATTCCCAAGGCACTGGTGGACAAGGAACTAGCCAATCAGTCCTGCGATGAGCTGCACATCGTTGCCAACATGCACGAGCGCAAGGCCATGATGGCCGAGCGCAGTGACGCCTTCCTCGCTCTGCCCGGCGGCATTGGCACTTTTGAAGAGCTGTTTGAAGTGTGGACCTGGCGCCAGCTGGGCTACCACGACAAGCCTGTAGGCATTCTCAACGTGGAAAACTACTACAGCAGCATGCTGGAGTTTCTGCAGTCCACCGTCACGCAAGGCTTCATGGGCGCATGGCAGATGGATCTGATCAAGGCCGACAGCGATATTCCAGCGCTGCTGCAGTTCCTGGTCGAATCCGCAGGACTGGTGCCAGAAAGCAAGGACCTGCGCCACGTGATCTGACCCACACAAAAAAGCGATCCCCAAGGATCGCTTTTTTGATGGAACAAGGTCTTTAGATGGCTGCGCCGTCGAGATCGCCAGTGCGAATGCGCACCACCTTTTCCACGGGGGAGACAAAAATCTTGCCGTCCCCGATCTTGCCAGTACGCGCAGCAGTCACGATGGCGTCGACACAGCGGTCGGCATCTTCGGTGGCAACCACCACCTCAATCTTCACCTTGGGCAGAAAATCCACCACGTACTCTGCACCACGGTACAGCTCGGTATGGCCTTTCTGGCGACCAAAGCCCTTCACTTCGGTCACGGTCAGACCCGTCACGCCACATTCCGCCAAGGCTTCGCGCACTTCCTCCAGCTTGAATGGCTTGATGATGGCTGTAATCATTTTCATGGTGTCAGGCTCCAGTGGAATTTTTAAACTTAATCAATCAATACGAGAAACCAGATCTCAGCGTCTGAATCCGTTGGTAATCGGCATGCGCCAGTCCTTACCAAAACAACGCTGCGTCAAACGCGGCCCAACCGGGGCCTGCCTGCGTTTGTATTCGTTCACCCGGATCAATCGAACCACACGCTCGACATTACCGCTGTCGTGACCGGCGGCCACGATGGTTTCAACAGGTTCGTCATTTTCCATATAACGGCGAACAATGTCGTCCAGCACGGGATATGGAGGCAAACTGTCTTCGTCCTTCTGGTCAGGACGCAACTCCGCACTTGGTGGGCGTGTAATGATGCGCTCTGGAATCGGGTTCAGGCCAACACCAAACGGGTCGTTGGCATTGCGCCAGCGCGCCAGTTCAAACACACGGGTCTTGAACACATCCTTGATGACGGCAAAGCCACCAGCCATGTCGCCGTAGAGCGTGCAGTAGCCCGTGGCCATTTCGCTCTTGTTGCCCGTCGTCAGCACGATGGAGCCGAACTTGTTGGACATGGCCATCAGCAAGGTACCACGAATGCGGGCCTGCAGATTTTCTTCCGTTGTATCTTCAGGTAAACCTTGGAATTGCGAGGTCAGTGCTGCCTTGAATGCTTCAAATTGTGGAGCAATATCAATCACTTCATGGCGCACGCCCACGCGGTCTGCCATTTCCTGTGCATCTTTCCAGCTGATGTCTGCCGTGTAGGGCGAAGGCATCATCACGGTGCGCACCTTGTCCTTGCCCAGCGCGTCTACGGCAATGGCCAGCACCAGGGCCGAATCGATACCCCCAGACAAACCCAGCAGCGCACCGGGAAAGCGGTTCTTGCCCACATAGTCACGCACTGCCAGCACCAGCGCCTTCCACAGGCAGGCGTTGTCATCCTGTACCGCCGTCACCGCCCCCGAGACCTGCACAGCGCCTGCGGCCTGCTGCAAATGCACTTGAGCCAGCACCTCTTCAAACGAAGGAGCGCGCGCAGCCACCGTACCATCGGCCTGCAGCGCAAAACTGCCGCCATCAAACACCAGCTCGTCCTGGCCGCCCACCAGGTGGGCGTAGACCACAGGCAGTCCCGTTTCACGGGCGCGTTGCGCCAGCACGGCTTCACGCTCAGCCTGCTTGCCCATATGCCAGGGGGAAGCATTCAGCACCAGCAGCAGCTGTGCACCCGCGGCCTTGGCCGCCTGCGCTGGCTCTGGCACCCAGGCATCTTCACAGATCAGCACGCCAGCACGGATACCTTGCAGATCCATCACAGCAGCCTGCTGGCCGGGGAGGAAATAGCGCTTTTCATCAAACACGCCGTAGTTGGGCAGTGCCTGCTTGCTGTAGGTGCCCAGTACATGCCCGCTGGCAATCCAGCTGGCAGCATTGCGGCGCAATGTTGTGCCTTCCACCGCCTGTGCATGGCCGACCAGCAGCGTCAGCCCTGGCCACTGCCTGCTGGCTTCCACCACGGTCTGCAGTGCTTCATCACTGGCCTGCTGAAAAGCGGGGCGCAGCAGCAAATCTTCAGCAGCATAGCCACACAGGGCCAGCTCAGGCGTTACCAGCAGCGCCGCACCCTGTGCATGTGCCTGCTGTGCAGCCTCGATAACTTTTTGTGCGTTACCGCTCAAGTCTCCCGCCACAAAATTGAGTTGAGCGATGCAGATAGAAGTGGTCATGAAATGTGTGAGCCCTGCGGCCTCAGCGCCAGCAGCTGTTGCGCAGAACAGCCGGTTTACAAATAAGGGGTGATTATCACTCCCTCGGCCCATGTCCACAGCAAGGGGGCGGGAGTCCTTATGCACAGCACCCCAGACTCAGACGCTGCATGGGCGTACAAACAAAAACACCCCATGCCTGCAGAGCCTGGGGTGTATCTCCAATGTGCAGGGCCGTGACCTGCGTCAGAAGGTTTCCCAGTCGTCTTCAGAAGTCGTCTGTGTGACCGCCAATGGCTTGGCTGGAGCTGGCGCCGCAGTCTTGGCCACAGCTTTGGCCGCTGGCCGAACTGGTTCAGCGGTTTTTTCCTGCTGCACCGTCTTGGATGCAGCCTGGATACGCACGGGTGCTGGCATCGGCGCAGGTGTCTGCACGGACGGTACCGCATGCTGCTGCCGTGCCATTGCCTGCTGCTGAATCTTGAAGCGCGACACCGAATCCACCAGTTCTTTGGCCTGGCGCTGCAGGCCAGAGGCCGCCGCAGCACTTTCTTCCACCAGAGCTGCGTTCTGCTGGGTGGTCTGGTCCATTTGCACGATGGAAGCACTCACCTGGCCCACGCCCTGGCTCTGCTCACGGCTGGCCGCGCTGATTTCTGCCACCAGATCCGCCACACGGCGAATGGCATGCACGACTTCCTGCATGGTGTGACCCGCTTCTGCCACCAGACTCGTGCCCTGCCCCACGCGATCCACGCTCTCGCCAATCAGCTGCTTGATCTCCTTGGCGGCTTCGGCGCTGCGGCCTGCCAGCGAGCGCACTTCGCCAGCCACGACAGCAAAGCCACGCCCCTGCTCTCCCGCACGCGCAGCTTCCACAGCCGCATTCAGGGCCAGGATATTGGTCTGGAAGGCTATGCCATCAATCACACCGATGATGTCGGCAATCTTCTGGCTGCTGGCATCAATGCCGTGCATGGTCTGTACGACCTGCTGCACCACCTCGCCACCACGCTCTGCAACCTGCGATGCATTGACTGCCAGCTGGTTGGCCTGCATGGCGTTTTCTGCGTTGTGGCGCGCCGTGGATGCCATCTGCTCCATGGATGCCGCGGTCTGCTGCAAGGCACTGGCCTGCTCTTCCGTGCGGGTAGACAGGTCGTGGTTGCCGCTGGCAATTTGTTCGCTGGCGGTGAACACGCCATCGGCATTGGAGCGCACCTGCGCCACCACCTGCTCCAGGCTGTCACGCATCTGCCCCAGCTCCTGCAGCAGCATGCCCATTTCGTCCTTGCCAGCCTGAGGGACAGGCTGCGTCAGGTCACCATTGGCAATACCGCGTGCCACACTGACTGCCTGCTTGGCAGGCACCGTCACCGACCGGGTGATGCGCCAGCCCAGCGCAATGGCCAGCAAAGTGCTCAAGCCCATGCCAAGCAGCACCCAGGTATTGGCAAACTGGAAGCTGCGCTGCACCTCCTGCTCCGCTGCATCTGCCCCCTTGCGGCCCAGCTGCGCCATCTCTCCCAGCACTTCCGCCAGCTGCACGAACACGGGTTCCGCCACACCTGCATAGATGTTGGTGACCATGTCGCCCAGCAGCAGATCACCCGCCAGTTCGTTGTAGTCTTTCTCACGCGCCGCCTCCATGAAGCTGCGGTGTATTTCCATGTACTGCTCACGCAACTGCTCGTAGCGCCCGATCAGCTGCTGCTCCTGAGCATCGATTTCCAGTGCCTGGTAGGCACGTTCCAGCGTCTGGATGTCCTCCAGTACCCGCTGCATCTGCGTCTGATAGCCGTCGATCTCGGCCACGCTCTTGACATTCAGCAGCCCGGCTTCTGCACGCCGGAACTGGTTCCAGTCGCTGCGCAGATTGCTCAGATACAGCACGCTGGGCATGGCGTCCTGCACCACCAGCTGCGTACTGGCATGCATGTGCCGCATCTGCCATAAAGAAACCGCACCCAGCAGCAGCGTCAGCATGCTGACCAAAGCGAAGCCTATGCCCAGCTTGGTAGCCATGCGCATGTTTGCCAAAAGCATTTCATCTCCCTGTAAAAATTCCTTGTCGCGCTGCACGCGGGCAAAAAAAATGTGCAGCCCTTTACAGGGACTGCACATTAACAAATTTTTACAGACGAAAGGGCTTGCCTTAGACTGGAACTAGGGTTTTGCCCAACCTATTTTCAGGCCTTGTTGTAGTTGGCGATGCCGTCGGTAATTTCCTTCTTGGCTTCGTCCACGCCCTTCCAGCCCAGCACCTTGACCCACTTGCCCTTTTCCAGGTCCTTGTAGTGTTCGAAGAAGTGAGAGATCTGGTTCAGGGTCAGCTCATGGATGTCGTCCAGGCTTTCGATCTTGTCGTAGGCAGGCAGGATCTTCTTAGTGGGCACAGCCAGCACCTTGCCGTCCACGCCGCCTTCGTCTTCCATGTGCAGGATGCCGATGGCACGGCAGGGCACCACCACGCCGGTAGGCAGAGGGAAGGGAGTCACCACCAGCACGTCCACGGGGTCACCGTCGCCAGCCAGCGTCTGGGGCACAT
Source organism: Pseudomonadota bacterium (assembly GCA_023418355.1). Classification (GTDB taxonomy): domain Bacteria; phylum Pseudomonadota; class Gammaproteobacteria; order Burkholderiales; family Burkholderiaceae_C; genus Comamonas. The sequence goes on from JAEZZU010000220.1 coordinate 7,268, forward strand.
AGCCGTAGTTCACGGGGTAGTGCATGGCAGTACCCATGAAGCGGTCCACAAACACGCAGCCTGTTTCCTTGTCCACTTCGTACTTCACGGGGTCGGCATTCGCGGAGATTTCGATCACTACGTTGAAAGTTTCAGGGGCGTTCTTGCCGGGAGTCAGTTTTTCGAAGGACATGATGGTTGCTCAGGTTATGAAACAAATACCCCCAATCGGGGGAAAACCTGAAGATTTTAGAGGCATGCCCTTGCGCACTTCTTTCAAACCCCTGGAATATCCGCGCAAACCGCAGTTACAAGGCGGCGCGCGCTGCGTCGCGTACAGGACCGGAGCGCTGCTCGACGGCCTGCTGCACCTCCTTGCGCAGACCCATTGCAAAGCCCAGCTCGGCCAGCACAAACAGCGGGCCGATGAGCAGACCCACAATGTCATCAAAGAACGCCGGCTTGCGCCCTTCCCAGTAGTGCCCCACGAACTGGATAACCCAGCCCACCACAAACAGGCCCACACCCCAGCCCAGCCACAGCGCTGTACTTTGCTGGGCCAGCCATGCCCCGAGAGCCAGCATTACTCCCAGCACCAGCGCCAGCGTCAGCCCGTAGCGCATATCAAGCAGCAGGTAGTAGATGCTCGCGGCCAGCGCCCCCAGTACGGCCGGACTGAGGACCACACCCGTCCCTGCCCATTCCCATGCCGGGCGTGACAGCACGATGGCCACGGCCAGCAAAATCATGGGCACGCCAAAGAAGTGCGTGAGGATGTTGCGTGCATCGCGGTGATAGTCCGCGTATTGCGAGAGTTGATCCACCAGGGTTTTCATTGCCGCTGCCTCCGACATGGACACAAGATGCAGGCATGGTCCGGCCTGTGCCCTGGCTTGTCCATAGGGCTTAGTCCTAAATAAAGTTCATAGCTACCAGCGCCTGCTGCATAAGCCTTAGAGGCCAATTTCTCTTATAAAAAAGTTACCTTGGTGACTGACAAGCTGCCAGCTTCTGCCCACCATGGCAACCTGATTGCCGCTGGTCTTCGCCAGCACACCGCGCTTTTTCACACCACACCATGCCGCTTTCCACACCCACTGTTGCCCGCACCCCGCAGCACATCCGCCAAGTGAATTTCCGCAGCTTTGAACGCGCCGACGGTCTGTGGGACATTGAAGGCGAGCTCATTGACACCAAGGCCATCGATGTGCCCCGCGTCAATGGCGAAGGCATGCGCAAGGCGGGCGACCCCATTCATCACATGCTGCTTCGTGTGACGGTGGACACCCAGCTGGTGGTCCATGCCATTGAAGCCCAGATGGAAGCCCATCCCGTACAAGGCTGCCCCAGCGCACTCGATGCCATGCAGCGCATGGTGGGTTGCTGCATGGCACGAGGCTGGCGCAAGGCCATTGAGAGCAATCTGGGCAGCATTGCAGGCTGCACCCACATGCGCGAACTGCTGCAGAACATGGCCACGGCGGCTTTCCAGAGCATTGTTGCTGCATTTGATGCGGGCCCAGACCAGCCGCCCGCCTATCTGGGCCGCTGCAAGGGCTGGGACTTCAACGGCCCTGCCGTGGCGCACTACTACCCCCAGTTTGTGGGCTGGATACTGCCTGAGGGCAAAGGCAGGGCACTACCGCCTTCCGCGCAGGAAAACTGCAAGATCACACAATCCTGAACACCTTGCCTACGGCATCAAACCCCGCGATCAGCATTACCGCATCGCTTGCGGCACAATCTGCGCCCTATGGTTGACCGCGTAATCCCTGTGGTGGAACAAAGGTACGGCGTACTGCAGGCGCCCCTCAATACAGCCCATATTGCCCCCACCGGGCAATTGCTGGACCAGCGTGCGCGCGCGCTGCGCGACCTGCGCATCAGCGTCACAGACCGCTGCAACTTCCGCTGCGCCTACTGCATGCCCAAGGATGTCTTTGACAAGGACTACCCCTACCTGCCCCACAAGGCGCTGCTGACTTTTGAAGAGATCACACGCCTGGCACGTCTTTTCACGGCACACGGTGTGCGCAAGTTCCGCCTCACCGGCGGCGAGCCGCTGCTGCGCAAAGACCTGGACCAGCTCATCGCCCAGCTGGCCGCACTGCGCACCCCTGAAGGCAAGGAACTGGACATCACCCTGACCACCAATGGCTCGCTGCTGCGCCGCAAGGCCCAGCAGCTCAAGGACGCCGGCCTCAAGCGCGTCACCGTGAGCCTGGATGGCCTGGACGATGCCACCTTCCGCCGCATGAACGATGTGGACTTTCCCGTGGCCGATGTGCTGGACGGCATTGAAGCCGCGCGCGAAGCGGGGCTGCAGGACATCAAGGTCAACATGGTGGTCAAGCGCAGCACCAATGTGGACCAGATCCTGCCCATGGCCCGACACTTCCGCGGCACGGGCGTGACACTGCGTTTTATCGAATACATGGATGTGGGCGCGACCAACGGCTGGTGCATGGACGAAGTCCTGCCCTCGGCAGAAGTGCTCAAGCTCATTCACGCCGAAATGCCACTGGTGCAGCTGGACCCATCCGCCCCCGGCGAAACTGCCAAGCGCTGGGGCTATGTGGGCGCCGATGGCCAGCACGACCCTGCACTGGGTGAGATCGGCGTCATCAGCAGTGTGACCCAGGCCTTCTGTGGCGACTGCAACCGCGCACGCCTGTCCACCGAAGGGCGTCTGTACCTGTGTCTGTTTGCGGAGCAGGGCTGGGACCTGCGCGATCTGCTGCGCAATGGGGCAGACGACGCCACCATCAGCAATGCCATGGCCCACATCTGGGGCCAGCGCAGCGACCGCTATTCCGAAATCCGCGCCAGCCTGCCGCCAGAAGCCGCGCAAGGCCGCAAGCGTGTGGAAATGAGCTACATCGGTGGCTGAAGCCATGAGCACAACACCCCATATCGCAGTCCAAGACATCACCGGCATGGTCTTGGCCGGTGGCCGCGGCAGCCGCATGGGCGGCGTGGACAAAGGGCTGCAGCCCTTTCACGGCATTCCACTGGCGCTGCATGCACTGCAGCGTTTGCAGCCGCAGGTCGGCAGCTGCATGCTCAATGCCAACCGCAGTCTGGACAGCTACGCCCAGTTTGGCGTGCCCGTACACACCGATGTGCTGCCCGACTATGCCGGGCCGCTGGCAGGTTTTCTGACGGGCCTCACCCACTGCGGGACCGACTGGCTGCTGACCGTGCCCTGCGACAGCCCCTGCTTTCCGCAAGACCTGGCCGCGCGCATGACTGCGGTTGCTGCACAGCAAGACGCTCAGATCGTGCTGGCTGCAGGACCAGAAGTGGGGCGCGATGGCACGCTGCAGGTACGCCCACAGCCTGTGTTTGCCCTGCTGCACTGCAGCCTGCTGCCCAGCCTGCAGGCCTTTGTGCATGCAGGCGGTCGCAAGATTGATGCATGGACCAGCCAGCACCGTCAGGCCCTGTGCCGCTTTGATCTGCCCAGCGACGACCCACAGGCCTTTGCCAACGCCAACACGCTGGACGAGTTGCAGGCGCTACAAAATAAATAACGCAGCGGATTGACGCCAGCGCCGCATGGGGCGATAAAGCAGCATTACTTACGGAGTTTTGCCATGTCTTTTGCGACTGCTTTTACCGACCCTGCCCCCAGCCCTGAAGACCTGGCCGATCTGCCCGGCACCGTCGCCGTGGAATTTGGCGTGGACTGGTGCCCCCACTGCCAGGGTGCCCAGCCTTTTCTGCGCGAAGCGCTGCAGGAGCGCCGTGACATCACCCACATCAAGATCGAAGATGGCCCAGGGCGCAAGCTGGGCCGCCACTTCAAGGTCAAGCTCTGGCCTACGCTGGTCGTACTGCGCAACGGCGAAGAAATTGGCCGCGTCACACGCCCACAGTCCGCACAGGAAGTGGAAGAGCAGCTGCCCGTTGGCATTTGACCCCGGCTTGCACAGCCCACATTTCCCCAAGGCCCTCACGGGCCTTTTTTCTTGCTCCCGTACATTATTTTTTCTTCAAGCAACCGCCTGAAACAGCATTAATCATTAAATAAATTTAATACTTTCCACCACTTCAGGCAGAAATTCTGATTGATCATGGCGTTGTTGCATAAATCCAGTTTGAGGCGAGTTACCCCAAACCCCGGCCGTGGCTATGCCACGGCTGCCGTCTGAGGACGGCCCAGTTCTGTAAATCGATTCAATATGGCTGCTCGGATATGCAGC
>JAEZZU010000221.1 GCA_023418355.1 Pseudomonadota bacterium
CGGTGGGCGAGTTCTGGCCGACGCGGATGGCCGCAATATTCGGATCGTCAGGCTGGACTTTGGCGACCAGCTCCTTGAGTTCGCCGTTCAGTTGCAGGCCTTCGATGTCTACGGCCAGACGTGGCGGATCATCCACCAGCGTCTGTTTGGCCGACAGAGGCACGTCGGATTCCAGCGTTACGCGGGAGTAGTCTTCGGCAGGCCATACACGCACGGCCACGATGGTCGCGCCAAAGGCAATGTGCTGTTTGCCGGCCAGCAGCAGGGCCAGACTGCCAGCTTGCAGCAGGGTGCGGCGGTTAGGTCGGTAAGCGGTAAATAGTGGGTGCGCGGCGTCTTCGCTCATTGTGACCAGTGCTGCAGCATTTGCCGTCCACGCTCTGTGCGGGTGCGCAAAGTGACACGGCGTTGTGTTTCGTCTATTGCTTCAATATAGATAGCTAGATCCGCTGGTGGAGTCAGCGAAGCAGCTTTTTCCGGCCATTCTGCCAGTTTCAGTCCCTCACTGGCGAAGACGTCTCTAAAACCCGCATCTTCCCATTCGCGTGGGTCGTCAAAACGGTAGAAGTCAAAGTGCCAGATCTGCAGTGCTGGCGTTTCATGCGGTTCCACCACGGCATAGGTCGGGCTCTTGATGCGGCCTTGCACGCCCAGGCTGCGCAGCAGATGGCGCACCAGCGTGGTCTTGCCTGCGCCCAGGTCACCGTGCAGCGTGATGTAGGCATTGCGCACTTCAGGCAGGGCGGCCAGCTGGGCCGCAAAAGCCGCAGTGGCTGTCTCGTCTTGCCAGGTCAGTACACGCTCGTCTTGCATGGTGCTTTCTACAATCGGTGGGTTATGGTTTGCAGCAGTCAATTGATTCCTTTAATGCAGGACTGGGCCCGCGAGCTGGGATTTTCCCAAATTGGCGTTTCCGGCGTGGATTTGTCGTCTTGTGAGGACGGGCTGCTGCAATGGCTGGCCGCAGGTTTTCACGGCAGCATGGATTACATGGCCACGCACGGTCTCAAGCGCGCCCGCCCGGCCGAGCTGGTGCCCGGCACCGTGAGCGTGATTACCGCACGCATGGACTACCTGCCGCGAGACACGCCTGAGGACTGGCAAGCCGTGGAATGGGCGCGGCAGCAAAGGCCGCAGGAGGCCATTGTCTCGGTCTATGCCCGCGGGCGGGACTACCACAAGGTCTTGCGCAGCCGCCTGCAAAAGCTCGCCGAGCGCATTGCGCAGGAAGTGGGGCCGCTGGGCCATCGTGCTTTCACGGATTCCGCGCCGGTGATGGAAGCAGAACTGGCCCGCCGCAGTGGCCAGGGCTGGCGCGGCAAGCACACGCTGGTGCTCAGCCGCGATGCGGGCTCCATGTTTTTTCTGGGCGAGATTTATGTGGACATGGCACTGCCCGAAACGCAGCCAGTCACGGCGCACTGCGGCAGCTGCAGCAGCTGCATCGATGCCTGCCCCACGGGTGCCATTGTTGCGCCGCACCGCGTGGATGCGCGCCGCTGCATTTCCTATCTGACCATTGAGCACGACGGCCCCATTCCGCTGGAGCTGCGCCCGCTGCTGGCCAACCGCATCTATGGCTGTGATGACTGCCAGCTGGCCTGCCCATGGAACAAGTTTGCCCAGCGTGCCAGCCTGCCGGACTTTGATGTGCGCGGCGGCATGGTGGGCAGCACTCTGGTGCAGCTGTTCAGCTGGGATGAAGCCACGTTCCTGCGCTGCACCGAAGGCAGTCCGATTCGCCGCATTGGCCATGTGCGCTGGCTGCGCAATATTGCCGTGGCCATGGGTAATGCCTTGAGAACCGCGCTGTCTGCGGAGGACAGGGTTGCCATCCAGACCGCACTGCAGCAGCGCGCCAACCATGACAGCGAGATCGTGCGCGAGCATGTGCAATGGGCGCTGGCGCAGGAGGCTCTGCAATAAAAATCAGAGCTTGTTGCGCTTGATTTTGCTTGCTTTCAAAGTCTTTTATTGCTGAAGTTGCCTGTTGATAAGCGCAGGCAGCTATTGTTTTTGTATTGCACAGTCGAAAAAAAGGCCTGCATGTTGCAGGCCTGGTCTCCTCCGCTCTGATGGGTCTCAGAGCATTTCCTCTGTTGTTCCTACCAGCTTGCAAACATGAATTGCCTTGTGTGTACCGGGCTTGTTTGCGAGTTGATGGATGGATTGTAGGAAGGATTTGCGACTGTGTGCGGGAATTTTTTATTTCATAAATGATGTCTTATAGAAGACTTGTTCTGTTTGAATTTTTCAAGCTGCCAGAAAGGCTTTGGTCTTTGTTAATCCATTGTTTTTGTTGAATATTTGTTGTTTTTAGTAATTTTAGAAATGAAAAACTTGTTTGAAGATTTTCTGAAAGTCTGAGAGCTTTGATGGGTTTTTCAGGTTTTTTCTCAGTGGGTGGTGTGCTTTCGCACGCGGACGACAAGGTCGAACCCGACCACTTCCAGGTCTGGCGGCAGGGCGGGGATATGCGGCAGTGCCAGCTCCGTGGCATCGAGGTCCTGGACCATGCCGGTGTCCTCATGAAAGATGTGCGAGTGGGCCTCGACACGAGAGTCATAAATCGTGCGCTCGGCATCCATGCGCAGTGCGCGCAGCAGGCCGCCCTGCACCATGACAGGCAGGGTGTTGTAGACCGTGGCGCGTGAGAGCGTGGGCAGGATTTTTCGCGCGGCCAGCAGGACCTCATCTGCGCACATGTGCACGGGATGCTGCAGCAGCACTTGCGCAATCGCCAGGCGCTGGCGTGTGGGCAAAATGCCCGCAGCGCGCAGGCGCTCGGGCAGAGAAAGTGGTGCTGAGGTGGGCTTCATGGTGCTTCTTCCTGGGTGAAAACAGCGTGAGTGGTGACGGCTGAGGTCGGCTGAAAGGGGCGACTGCCGCTGTGTCTGCACGCTCTGCCTGCATGTGGTTCCGGAAAAACAATGGCCGCAAAAGCAGCTGGAGCACGGCTTTTGCGGCTTTGCCATCCCGTCTCAGACACCAGATGCAGGGCCTGGTGTCTGGAGGCGGATGCCTTACTTCTTGGCGAAAGGCTCAGGACGAGGGGTCTTGTCGCTCGAAGGAGGCAGGATGGGCAGGCTCAGCTGGGGCTGCTCGCCAGTCAGTGTCTTCAGGAAAGCCACGATCTTGGCGTTTTCTTCCGGTGTGAACTTCTTGCCCAGCTGGATGCGGCCCATGGTGTCCACGGCTTCGCTCAGGGTGTCAGCTGCACCGTCGTGGAAGTAGGGGTAGGTCAGCTCCACGTTGCGCAGGGTTGGCACCTTGAAGTTGAAACGGTCGGCATCGGTGCCGGTCACAGCCACACGTCCTTCTGCGGGGTTGTCGGTCTTGTAGGGTTCCACCACACCCATGCGCTGGAAGGAGTTGCCACCCACGGCCACGCCGTTGTGGCAGGCTACGCAGCCGCTGTCGCGGAACAGCACATAGCCTTCGAGCTCATCCTTGGTCAGCGCGGTCTGGTCGCCCTTGAGCCACTTGTCAAAGCGCGAGTTGGGGGTCACCAGGGTTTCTTCAAAGGCGGCGATGGCATCGGTCACCTGGTCGATGTCGATCGTGTCCTTCTTGAACACCTGCTTGAATTCTTCGCGGTAGCCGGGGATGGAGTTCAGCAGGTCCACCGCCAGCTCATGCGTGAAAGCCATTTCCTTGGGGTTGGCGATGGGGCCTCCGGCCTGCTCCTTCAGGCTGCCTGCACGGCCATCCCAGAACTGCGCCACGTTCATGCTGGAGTTCAGCACGGTGGGCGAGTTGATGGGGCCTTCCTGCCAGTTGTGACCGATGGAGGTCTTGAGGTTGTCGCTGCCACCCATGGACAGGTTGTGGCAGGAGTTGCAGGAGATGAAGCCGGATTTGGACAGACGAGGGTCAAACCACAGCTTCTTGCCCAGTTCAACCATGGCAGGGTTGGTCACCTTGGCAGCTTCGATGGGGGCAATGGGCTCATTGTTGGGTTGCAGCGCCCAGCTGGGAGCAGCGGCAAAACCTGCAGCCACCATGGCGGCAGCAACGAGAGGTCGGAGTTTCAGTTTCATGTGTGGCTCCAAAGCACTTGTACTTTTTTGAGGGCATGCCCTGTCTGGATCAAACATGGCACGGCCACCTGCTCCACATCACTGCGCGCCCCGCATGGCAGGACTTGCTTTAGACCCAGTCCAGATGGCGACTCCATTTCACTCGATGCTGTAACTACTGGTATTGCGAAACATCAAAAGAAAGAGGGCATGCAAGCGGGTATTTGCGGATGTTGTCCATCGGCCGCATTAGGGAAAGTATGGGGGCTTTATCGAGATGGGTTTCATCATCCAGAACACACCAAGGAGATCAGGGAGATGACAAGCAAATACGACCAGCATCTGGACCGCAATGCGGCCAACTTTGCGGCGCTGACGCCGCTGAGCTTTATTGAGCGCACGGCCAGCATCTACCCCGAGCGGCTGGCCATCGTGCACGGTGATCTGCGCCAGACCTGGGGCCAGACCTATGCACGCTGCCGCCAGCTGGCCAGCAGCCTGCGCAAGGCCGGCATTGGCAAGAACGACACGGTGGCCGTGATCCTGCCCAACACGCCACCCATGGTGGAAGCCCACTTTGGCGTGCCCATGGCCGGTGCTGTGCTCAATACGCTCAACACCCGTCTGGATGCGGAAGCGCTGGCCTTCATGCTGGACCACGGCGAGGCCAAGGCACTGATCGTGGACCCCGAGTTCTCTGGCGTGATTGCCAAGGCCCTGAAGCTGCGCGAGCGCCAGGAGCCGATCCTGGTGATTCAGGTCGAAGATGCGCTCTACGGCCCCGCTGCCACGCAGGTGGGCAGCATCAGCTATGAAGACTTTGTGGCCCAGGGAGACGCCGACTTTGCCTGGGAAATGCCCGAGGACGAGTGGGATGCGATTGCACTGAACTACACCAGTGGTACCACGGGCAACCCCAAGGGCGTGGTCTATCACCACCGTGGCGCGGCTATCAACGCCATCAGCAATGTGCTGGAGTGGGACATGCCCAAGCACAGCGTCTATCTGTGGACACTGCCCATGTTCCACTGCAATGGCTGGTGTTTCCCCTGGACGGTGGCTGCGCGTGCGGGCGTCAACGTCTGCCTGCGCCGAGTCGAAGCCAAGGCGATTTTTGATGCCATGCGCGAGCACGGCGTGACCCACTACTGTGGTGCGCCCATCGTGCAGTCGCTGCTGGTCAATGCGCCTGCAGAACTGAAGGTGGGTATTCCTGCAGGCGTGAAGGCCATGGTGGCCGGTGCTGCGCCACCGGCTTCCATGATTGAAGGCATGGAAGCCATGGGATTTGATTTGACCCATGTGTATGGCCTGACCGAAACCTATGGCCCCGCCACGGTCTGCGCCAAGCACGAAGCCTGGCAGCAGCTCGACATTGGCGAGCGTGCACGGCTGAATGCCCGCCAGGGCGTGCGCTACCACCTGCAGCGCGAAGTGCGGGTGATGGACCCCGAAACCCTGCAGCCTGTACCCATGGATGGCGAAACTATGGGCGAGATCATGTTCCGCGGCAACATCGCCATGAAGGGTTACCTCAAGAACCCCAAGGCCACGGACGACGCCTTCCGCGGCGGCTGGTTCCACAGCGGCGATCTGGCCGTGCAGTACCCGGATGGCTACATCCAGATCAAGGACCGCAGCAAGGACATCATCATCTCGGGCGGTGAAAACATTTCGTCCATTGAAGTGGAAGACGTGCTCTACCGCCACCCCGCCGTGCTGGCGGCTGCCGTGGTGGCCAAGCCCGACGAAAAGTGGGGCGAGACGCCTTGCGCTTTCCTGGAAATCAAGCCCGGCGCACAGGTGACGGAGCAGGACATCATCGCCCACTGCAAGCAGCACCTGGCCGGCTACAAAGTGCCGCGTGCCGTGGTGTTTGGTGAACTGCCCAAGACCAGCACGGGCAAGATCCAGAAGTTCGAGCTGCGCAAGCAAGTCGGCTCGGCCAAGGCGATTGCAGCCTGAAGCCAGAACTTCTAAAAAGAGAGCTGCTTGCGCTGATTTAGCAATGTTTTTGGATATAAAAGTATCTGAATTGCAAGATTTTCCAGCGCAAGCAGCTATAAAAAATGCAGACACGGAGTCTGCATTTTTTTATGGATTGGAGTGCTCAGCTCACTTCCAGTACTGGCACTTGCTCTCTTCCTTGGTGGTCCAGACTTCCGCGGCAGGCAGGGTCTTGACCAGCTTGTAGTAGTCCCAGGTGCCCTTGGATTCGGCGGGTGACTTCACCTCCATCAGGTACATGTCGTGGGCGTAGCGGCCATCGGGGCGGATGCGGCCCTTGCCAAAGAAGTCGTTGATCTCCATGTCCTTCCACGCGGCCATGACCTTGTCGGCTTCCAGCGTGCCAGCCTTTTCCACGGCCTTGAGGTAGTTCATGGTGGCGGAGTAGTCGGCGGCCTGGATTTCACTGGGGCGGCGCTTGGTCTTGGCCATGAACTTGTCGGCAAAGGCGCGGCTTTCGTCATTCATGTCCCAGTACCAGCTGGTGGTGAACTGCAGACCTGCGGTGTTCTTCACGCCCAGGCTGTGGATGTCGGAGAAGAAGATCAGCAGGCCCACGGGCTTCATCGTCTTGCCAATGCCAAATTCCTTGGCGGCCTTGATGGAGTTGACCGTGTCGCCGCCTGCATTGGCCAGACCCAGGATCTGGGCCTTGGAGTTCTGGGCCTGCAGCATGAAGCTGGAGAAATCGCTGGCGTTCAGCGGCGTCTTGACCGAGCCCAGCACCTTGCCGCCATTGGCCTCGACGATCTTGGTGGTGTCTGCTTCCAGCGCGTGGCCGAAGGCGTAGTCAGCGGTCAGAAAGAACCAGGTATTGCCGCCGTTTTGCACCACGGCCTTGCCCGTGCCCTTGGCCAGCGCCACGGTGTCAAACGCATAGTGCACCACGTAGGGGCTGCACTGCTCGTTGGTCAGCACGGAGGTGCCCGCGCCGTTGTCCACAAACACGCGCTTTTTCTCGGTGGCCACCTGGGCCATGGCCAGTGCCGTGGCGCTGTTGGTGCCGCCAAAGACCAGGCTGATGTTCTGCTGGTCAATCCATTCGCGCGCCTTGCTGGCGGCAATGTCGGCCTTGTTCTGGTGGTCGGCCGTCAGCAGTTCGATGGGCTTGCCCAGTACCTTGCCGCCAAAGTCATCAATGGCCATCTGGATGGCGGTGGCACCATGCTTGCCTTCCACGTCGGCGTAGAGGCTGGACATGTCGGTGATGAAGCCGATCTTGACGGCATCTGGCTCCTTGAACTGGGCGTGGGCTGCGCTGCCCAGCAGACCCAGTGCGCAGAAAGCGAGTGACAAGGGGGAAAGTTTCCAACGCTGCATGCCTGTCTCCGTGAGGTGATTGAAGGCATACAGCGTGCGCGTTTCAGGTGCTGGCGGCTACTAGGAGCATCCCATTGAGGGATTGCGCGAGTCGTGCAGGTTTCTCCGCTTGCGCAACTGCGCAGGCTGTCATTGCTCGCGAATGGTGATACGGCTCACCGGGGTGGCAGGGCTTGCAGAACTGGCAGCCTGTGGTGCCATGACGGGCAGCACAATGCCGGGTACGCTGCCGCGGCGTGCGGCGGCCACTTCTTCGCCCAGATCATGCACGGCTGCTGCGTAGTAGCTGGACCAGTTGTAGCGTGTGATGGCGTAGAAGTTCTGTGTGCCCACGATGTAGCTGGGCGCGTCTTCGCCGTTTTTCAGCTCGATCAGTGCCAGCAGTCCTTCATGCCCCAGACCGCCTTCAGGCTGCACACCCAGACTCAGCATCTGGGCAGGAGTGAAACTGGGCAGGATGTCGGGCGCAAGCAGGGTGGGCAGATCGAGCTTGTCAGACTGAAAGCGCGCGGGGTACCACACGGGCATGCCGGGCACCCAGCCATGGGCCTTGAAATAGTTGGCGACCGAGCCAATCGCATCAGCCGGGCTGTTGAACAGGTCAATGCGGCCATCGCCATCAAAGTCCACGGCCCATTGCGTCCAGCTGCTGGGCATGAACTGGCCCAGCCCCATGGCACCGGCGTAGCTGCCGCGTGGGCCTGTGGTAGGCGTGCCAGCCTGGTGCATCATCAGCAGAAACTGCTCCAGTTCCCCGCGGAAGTAGCGCTGGCGTTCAGCCGCACGGGGGTGGGCCTGCGGAAAGTCAAAGGCCAGGGTGCTCAGGCTGTCGAGCACGCGCAGATTGCCCATCTGGCGGCCATAAATGGTTTCAACCCCGATGATGCCGACGATCATGGCCGCAGGCACGCCGTATTCGGCTTCCGCACGTGCCAGCGTGTCGGCGTTTTCATTCCAGAAACGCACACCGGCCTGAATGCGCACAGGGTCGATGAAGCGGCGGCGGTAGTCCCCCCAGTCACGCGCGGTGGTGCGGGTCTTGGGGGCCGGAGTCATCAGCTTGGGAACTTGCGGCAGAAAGCGCGCCTGCGCCAGCTGTGCCTTAACCCATGTGACATCCAGCCCATGGCGCTGTGCCATCTCTTCGGCCCACTGCTGTGCATCTGCACGCTGGCCGTAGGGCGTTTGCATGCTGGTGCGCTTGGTGGTGGTGTTTTGCGAGAAAGCCGGGGTGTGAAAGCTGCAGCATGCGGCAAGGGCCAGGAGGAGCGAGTGGGAAAGCAGGCGTTTCATGGAGTGCGGGGCCAGATCAATGCGCGGTAATGGCGCTGCAATGTGCGCAGACTGGGTGTCTGCGCATCATGCGGTGCATAGCGCCATTGTTCCATCTGTTGCAGCCACTGTTGCAGTGGCTGCGAATCATCCCCCCATTGTGCTTGGACTGCGCGTGCCAGCGCCTGCAGGCCCAGACTGTCAGCATGGGCAATGCCCGCCTGTGCCAGCCTGCGGCGTGCACGGTGCATCAGCCGCAGCCAGGGATCGGCGATGTAGTGCTGGCGCCAGCGCTGCAGCCCCAGCCAGGCCAGCAGCAGGGTCACGCAGCTGCCCAGCACGGCGGCCAGGGTTGCGGCCGCACTCTGGTCCAGACGCAGGCGCTGCAGCAGCTGTGCCTGATCGCCGCGCGTGTAGTTCAGTACCCAGTCGTTCCAGCGGTGGTTGATGGCCTCCCACTGTGCGCGCAGCTGCTGCATGGCATTCCAGCCCATGACGCGGCCCATGGCCTGATTCAGCGGTGTGGCTGGCGGGCTCAGGCGCTGCAGCTGTTCGGTGCGTGAAGGGGCTACGGCCGTGGTCGGGTCAATGCGCAGCCAGCCTTCATGGGGCAGCCAGACTTCGGTCCAGGCATGGGCATCACTCTGGCGCACGGTCCACAGGCCATCGACCGGATTGCGCCCCCCGCCCTGATAGCCCGTGACCAGCCGTGCAGGAATGCCCGCAGCGCGCATCAGCACGGCAAAGGCAGAGCTGATGTGTTCACAAAAGCCATCGCGCGTATCGAACCAGAAGGCATCGGCCGTGTGCGGGCTGCTGACCACGGTGGGGCTGAGTGTGTAGGTGTAGCCCCCCTGGCGCAGCTGCGTGAGTGCAGCCTGGATGATGGCCATGTCGTCCGCACCGTGCTGCGCGCGCAGCTGCTGCGCCCAGGCCAGCGTGCGCGGGTTGAGGCCTGCAGGCAGCTGCAGGTAGGGCTTGCGCTGCCAGGCAGACAGCTGCTGGCCATAGACAAAATGCAGATGGGCCTGTGCCTGGTAGCGCAGCACATCGGTGATGGGGCGCCTGGCCAGCCATTGCAGATCACTGGTCTGCAGAATGCGCCGCCGTGGCATGTCTGGTTGCTGCAGTGTGGCGTCCAGCGTCAGCAGCCAGCGCTGGTGGTGCGGTTCCAGTGTCAGCTCATAGGGTACGGACTGGCCCAGACCGGTGGCCTGCTGGCTGGGGCGCATGGGGGCTTCGTCACTGCCTGTTTGCCACTGGCGGCCATCAAAATGGCTGAGCACAGGGCCGCGAAAGTACAGCAGATGCTGCGGGGGCGTCTGCCCATCGGGCAGTGCAAAGCGCACGCGCAGGGCCACGCTGAAGTCCTGCGCCAGCTCTGCCACCTGCCCGACGGTGATCTGATTGCCCAGCCCGGTTCTGGCCTTGCTGTCCTGCGCAGGCAGGCCCCACAGTGGCCCAAAGCGCGGAAAGCTCAGAAACAGCACCAGCATGACGGGAGCACCCAGCAGCATCAGCAGGCCGGAGGTACGCAGCAGCTGCCCCAGACTGGGGTAGCCCGCTGGCATATGGGCATTGACCAGTGCGGCCAGCAGCCCCCACACCGCCAGCAGCATGGCGCAGGCGATCAACAGCGATTGCGACTGGAAGAACAGGGTCAGCAGCGTGAAAAAGCCCAGAAAGAAGATCACCATGGCATCGCGCCGCGCTCGTATCTCCAGCGTCTTGAGCACGAGCAGCAGCAGGATGAGCACCACGCCAGCCTCCGGTCCGACGATGGTTCGGTACTGCAGTGCAGTCGCCGCAACCGCCAGCACCAGCAGACCGCTGACCAGCCATTTGTGCGGCAGGGCCTGCCCCCGCAGGGCGGTACCCAGCCGCCAGCCCAGAATGAGCAGTGCCAGCGTACTGACCCACCAGGGCAGGAAGGCGATATGAGGCAGCAGCACCAGCATCACCACGCCCAGCACCAGCAAGGTATCTCGGGTTTCGCGTGGCATGGTGGTGAAGTGTTGCTTCATGATCTATAGCTATCAGGGTAGGTGTATCAAGCGCTGGCGTGGTTTTTTGTTCAGATTTTTCTGTCAGTGGCAGCGGACGTGCCATCCACCGCCAGCGCGGCCAGACAGGTGTGCAAATGTGCGCTACCTCCGGCGGGCGCAATGCGTTGCCCACTGGGCAGCACCAGTCCCCAGGACCATTGCTGCGCATGGGCAAACACCACCCAGGCGGTAAGCCTTGCAATCTGTGCTTCCGGGGCGCGCAGGCCGGTGGCGCGTGCATCCAGCCACAGCGTGCGTGTGGCGGCAGCGGCGCTGTCGCGCACGACCAGTTCTCCGCTGCCAGAGGCGAGCGCCGCGGCTGCTTTTTTCCAGACCACCTGGCGCATGGCATCGCCACGCTGGTAGCTGCGCACGCCATCGAACTCACGGCTGCCGCTGTGCTGCATGGGGGCGCTGCCATGTGCATCGGCTTCCCCAAAGCGAACTGGGGGCATGGGTGTTTCGGGGGCGGGGTAGACCAGCACACGGTCATCAGGCTGCCAGTAGCTCCACAGCCGGAATACGCCCAGTGGGAAACGGCTTTCCATCAGTATGCGTGGCACCTGGTGCCAGCCGCGCATGTGGGGCACAGAGCCCAGCTCCACACGTGCGGTCTGGCCCGTGGCAACGTCGGTGTGTGCCCAGGCCAGTGGTCCATGCAGCCGGTCCAGCGCCAGCGACAGCCCATGCCGCGGGCGTTGGCCCTGCTGTATCTGCAGCAGCACCGGAATGTGGGCACGCTCGCCTTGAAAGACGGGCTGCAGGGTGTCCAGCCGCAGTTCCAGCCCACGCAGGTTGCGGTGCCCCATCCACAGACTGGCCAGTGCGCTGCCTGCTATCAGAAACGTGAGGGCATAACCTAGGTTGAGCTGAAAGTTGATGCTGGCCACCAGCAGCACCATCAGTGTGGCAGCGAGGGCCCAGCCTGCAGCAGAGGGCATCACATAGATATTGCGCTGCTGCAGCGTGTGCAGGTGGTGCGGCGGCTGGCGGCGTACAGCCCAGTCATGCATGGTCTGGCGCCAGCGGCTGCGTGTGGGTGTCTGTTGCTCGCGCATCACGGCATCACGGATTAGGGAATAGCCACGGCATGCAGCATGGCGCGTACCTGCTCGACGGTGCCGCGCCCGGCGTTGGCTACGGCATGCAGGCGGTGCGCCATGGTCTGCACAAAAATGGCCTGCACATCGTCAGGCGAGACATAGTCACGCCCCTGCACCAGCGCATGGGCCTTGGCAGCGCGCAGCAGGGCGATGCCTGCGCGTGGGGACAGACCCTGCACAAACCACTGGCCGTTGCGCGAAGCTTCCAGCAGATCCTGGATGTAGTGCAGCAGCGCCGGGGCCGCATGGATCTGCAGCACGGCCTGCTGCAGGCTGTGCAGTTCATCGAGTGTGACCTGTGCAGGCAGGGTATCGACCATGCTGCGGTGGCCGTGGTGGGCCAGTAGCTGCAGCTCGGCCTGGCGATCCGGGTAGCCAAGCTTGATGCGCATCAAAAAACGGTCAAGCTGGCTCTCTGGCAGCGGGTAGGTCCCGAGTTGCTCCAGCGGATTCTGTGTCGCAATCACAAAAAACGGCTGCGGCAGTGCGTGGGTCTTGCCTTCTACGGAGACCTGTTTTTCTTCCATGGCTTCGAGCAGCGCACTCTGCGTCTTGGGGCTGGCGCGGTTGATTTCATCGGCCAGCAGCACCTGGGTAAACAGCGGGCCAGGGTGAAAGACAAAGCGCTCGCTGCCCCGGTCGTAGACGGAGACGCCGGTCAGGTCGCTGGGCATGAGGTCGGAGGTGAATTGCACCCGCGCAAACTGCAGCCCAAAGCTGTGTGCCAGGGCATGTGCCAGCGTGGTTTTGCCCACGCCGGGAAGGTCTTCGATGAGCAGGTGACCACCAGCCAATAGGCATACGACACAGTCTTGTACTTGCTGTGTTTTGCCAACGAGGACCGTGTTAAGCTGGTTCAGAAGCGAGCGAATGTGGTGCGAATGCATGGACAAAACGTAGCGCTAATAAGAGCCGCTCATACGGCTGATGATGGCTGGTGGTGAACCACGATGCATCAGGTCCAGCGTGAGCGAGATCTAAAAAGACAGGGGACAAGAAACGTGGGGAAGACAGGCTATTTTTCTCACCGTGCGTGCCGGCAGCATGAAATGGGACCGGGGCATCCCGAGTGCCCCGAACGCCTGGATGCCATTGAAGATCGTCTGCTCATGACGGGGGTGTTTGATGGTGTGGAACGCATGGAAGCACCTCAGGCTGCGATAGGTGATGTGGAACTGGCGCACGATCGCATGCATGTGGCTGCGCTGCGTGGGCTCACGGACCGGCTGGTGGAAGAGCAGGCGGCAGGTGGCCCTGAATATACGCAGATCGATACCGATACCGCCATCAATGCACACACGCTGACTGCTGCGCTGCATGCCGCAGGTGCAGCCGTGGCGGCCACCGATGCCGTGCTCGATGGCACGCTGGAAAATGCCTTCTGTGCCATTCGCCCCCCCGGTCACCATGCCACGCGCAACAAGGCCATGGGATTCTGTTTTTTCAACAACGTCGCCATTGCTGCCCTGCATGCGCTGCAGCGCCGCCATCTTAAGCGCGTGGCGATTGTGGACTTTGACGTACACCATGGCAATGGCACGGAAGACATCCTCGCCGGGGATGACCGGGTGCTGATGGTGAGCTTTTTCCAGCACCCCTTCTACCCCTTCAGTGGGGACAAGGACCCGGCCCCCAACATGCTCAACATCCCGGTGTCGGCCTATACCAAGGGCATGGACATCCGTGAGCTGGTCGAGATGCTGTGGATTCCGCGTCTGGAAGCCTTCAAGCCCGAGATGATCTTCATCAGCGCTGGCTTTGACGCCCACCGCGATGACGACATGGGGCAGCTGAATCTCACCGAGAACGACTACATCTGGCTGACCGAACGCATCAAGGATGTGGCGCGGCGCTTCTGTCACGGCCGTGTCGTGTCCTGTCTGGAAGGCGGCTACATGATGGGGCCTTTGTCACGCAGTGTGGAAGCGCATCTTCGAGTCCTTGCAGACCTGTAAACCATGAGTGAAATCTTGCTGCAAAACCGTGACGCACGCGGTGTGGTCACGCTGACACTGAATGACCCGGCACGCTTTAATGCGCTGGGCAGCGAAATGCTGCAGGCCCTGCAGGATGCGCTGGATGCACTGGCGCTGGACGAGCAGCTGCGCGCGGTAGTGCTGGCTGCCAATGGCAAGGCTTTCTGTGCCGGGCACAACCTCAAGGACATGGCCGCGCACCCTGAGCTGAGCTACTACCAGCAGCTGTTTGCACAGTGCTCGCGCATGATGCTGAGCATCACGCGCCTGCCTGTGCCGGTGATTGCGCGCGTGCAGGGCATTGCCACGGCAGCGGGCTGCCAGCTGGTGGCACAGTGTGATCTGGCAGTTGCCAGTGCCGAGGCGCGTTTTGCTACCAGCGGCATCAACTATGGGCTGTTCTGTGCCACACCGAGCGTGCCACTGGTGCGCAACGTACCTTTCAAACACGCCATGGAGATGCTGCTCACCGGCGACTTCATCGATGCACACGAGGCGCAGGCGCGGGGCTTGATCAATCGTGCCGTACCGCCAGCACAGCTCGATGCCCACGTAGAGCAGTTGCTGCAGGCCATCGTGCAAAAACCGGCGACGGCCGTGCGTATGGGCAAGGCCCTGATGTACCGGCAGCGTGAACTGGGGCTGGATGCAGCCTATGCACTGGCAGGTGAAACCATGGCCTGCAACATGATGGATGCCGATGCCCAGGAAGGTGCGCAGGCCTTCGCGCAAAAGCGTCAGCCACACTGGCGTGGTGCGGTCTGAAGACTAGGGGAATCTACCTAGTTCGCGAGAAATCACTCGGATTGAAAGACGATGCGTGCATAAAATGGCACGATCGTTCTTTTTTGAGTTGGTGCATGGCGTTGCGCTGTACAGCTTTTTGCTGCAGTGCCGCATAGAATGCATGCCAATTTACGTCAACGTCAATTTCAACCATTTGCAATCTCACCGATTCCCAAGGAGCTGCAGCATGAAGGTACTGGTCCCAGTCAAGCGCGTGGTGGACTACAACGTCAAAGTCCGCGTGAAGTCCGACGGCACAGGCGTGGACATCGCCAACGTCAAGATGAGCATGAACCCCTTTGACGAGATTGCCGTCGAAGAAGCCGTGCGCCTGAAGGAAAAGGGTGTGGTCACCGAGGTG
>JAEZZU010000234.1 GCA_023418355.1 Pseudomonadota bacterium
TCCAGCTTGTCGCCAATCACCATGGCCCAGCGGTACTTGTCGTCCAGGGCGACCACGTTATAGCCACCGTAAAAAGGGCCGAAGAAGGACACTTTCAGTGCCGCAACGTCAGGCCGGATGGTGGGCACGGCCTTGCCGAACGAGACTTTCCATTCCCCGCGCTTGGGGTCATAGCCACGGTTGACCACCTGCACACGCCCGTTGGGCAGCAGGCTGTACTCGGCCTGGGTGCGCTGCAGACCTTTTTCAAAGCTGTGGTCTATGCGTGCCACCTCGTACCACTTGCCCAGATAGCGCTCCAGATCAAAGTCTTCGACAGGATGAATGCCTTCCGGTATGCGCGGATTGCGCGTGGCGTACAGGGCAAGACCTGTCACGGCGACCAGGCCAAGTGCGCACAGTGCAGCCTGATTGACGGTAGACATGGCCTGTCGCGGTGGGGAACTGGCCGTTGACGGCAGATGGTCTGCACTGCGATGCTGGAGCAGCGCTGCCTGAATGCTCTGCACGGTGTTGTGCAGCGCATCCTGCGTAGTGCAGCGTGGGCAGCTGGGCAGTGCAGTGTGCGTGCTGGAGCGGCGGAAAAGCGGCATGGGTATGTTCCTGTAGCGATGAACACAAAAAGCGCACCAAAAGCTTGGCACATCTGTAGACATCGAGCACCAAGTATTTGCAGCAGCAACTGCCAGGGCATTGTAGGTGGGGGTTGTGAAACGCTGTCGTAATCTCGGCTGCAAACCTTTTGCGACAGGTAAAGGGGTTGCCGGGGAGGGTCTTTGAATACTACGTAGAGACCATTAGGTGCTAACCAGACGCCATCTGACGCTGATGCTCCGCATAAAAAACTGTGATTGGCCCTGCCACGCCAAAGCTGGTGTGATGCATGTGCGGGCATGGAAACGCTGTGCGTTGTCCGCCATCACACACCACTATAAGGAGACAAACATGCCTCAAGTTGTGCGTTCCGGGCGCTGGTTGCGCTGTGCGCTGGCATCGTCACTGCTGGCTGCCATTGGGTGGAGCCATGCAGGCACTGTTACGGTGCTGACCTCGTTTCCCAAGGAATTGACCAGCGCCTACCAGAAGGCGTTTGAAGCGGCCAATCCCGGCATCAAGGTGGAGATCCTGAACAAGAACACCACCGCTGGTATTGCCTATGTGCGTGAGCTGCCTGCCGGGCAGCGACCTGATGTGATGTGGGCATCTGCACCTGATGCCTTTGAAGTGCTGGCGCGCAACAAGCTGCTGATCGCTGCGCCTGAGACGGTGAACAAGCAGGCATTGCAGAAGATTGGCAACTACCCACTCAATGACCCGGATGGTCTGTACTACGGCCAGGCACTGGCAGGTTACGGCATCATGTGGAACACGCGCTACTTCAATGCCAACAAGCTGCCTGCGCCCAAGGAATGGAGCGATCTGACCAAGCCGGAATACTTCGGGCATGTCGCCATTTCCTCGCCCTCGCGTTCTGGCACCACACAGCTGACCATTGAAACCATTTTGCAGGGCGAAGGCTGGGACAAGGGCTGGAACCAGATTCTGCGCATGATGGGCAACGCCGCTGCCGTGACGGACCGCAGCTTTGCCGTACCGGACGGGGTGAACAACGGCCAGTATGGCGCGGGGATTGTGATCGACTTCTTCGGACTGGCAGGCAAGTATTCCGGCTATCCCGTGGAGTTTGTCTATCCCACGATGACTGCAGTGGTGCCCGCCAATATTGCCCTGATCGATGGGGGCAAGAACCCTGAAGAAGCCAAGAAGTTCATGGCCTTCACCATGTCCAGGGAAGGGCAGCAGCTGCTGTTTGATCCCAAGATCAGCCGTCTGCCCATCCTGCCGTATGAGCAGCTCAAGGCGCCTGCTGGCTACCCCGTACCTCAGGAGGTGGCCAGCCGCGCCAAGGTGCAGTTTGATGCCAAGCTGTCCGAGTCACGCTACATGGTGGTCAACAGCCTGTTCGATCAGATGGTGACTTTCCGCCTGAAAGAGCTGCAGGCTGCTACCAAGGCCATTCATGAAGCCGAGAAGGCATTGAAGGCCAAGCCCAATGCACAGGGGCAGGAGCTGCTGACGCAGGCGCGTTCGCTGGCTTACTCACCGCTGGTGGGAGCGGATACGGTGGCCAATGAAGAGTTTCTGGAACTGTTCCGCAAAAACCGTCGGGATGTCGCAGTTTCCAAGGAGCTGACGGGGCTGGAGCAACTGTGGGCTAACAAGGCCAAGTCCAATTACGAGCGTGCGCTGCAGCTGGCCAATGAGGCACGTGCCACCGCCAAGTAAGGCAAATCACTCATACCACCCAGATCGGGCATGGCGAAGCCCTGTTCCATCAAGTCTGAGACTGTGGCTTCGCTTTGCCTGCCATGTAGCACTTTGAGCTGCTGGGTGGTGTTCGCTCAGTGACAGCAAGCGGCATGCATATGCTGCGGTAAAGGGGTGAATGCATGACAAGCAGTACCGTGCATCCAGATGCACTGCACCAGCACGGGCAGTCGCGCATGCGCAAGATGTGGGAGCAGGCTGGCTGGGGCGCATGGCTGGCCTTTGCGCTGATTCTTGTGTTTTTGTGCGCGTTTTTGCTCTGGCCCGTAGGGCTGGTCATCTACACGGCTTTTGTTGATGAAAGTGGCGGCATCACGCTGGGGCACTTTGCCAACTTCTTCGGGCAAAGTGTGTTTACCGAGTCCTTTCTCAACAGTCTGTGGGTGGCGCTGGCCAGCGTGTTCTTTGCCAGTCTGATTGCCATACCGCTGGCTTATTTCACTGTGCGCTTTGAATTTCGGGGGGCGCTGCTGATTCAGACGCTGGGTGTGTTGCCGCTGATCATGCCGCCCTTTGTGGGGGCTGTGGCGCTGCAGCTGAT
Organism: Pseudomonadota bacterium; assembly: GCA_023418355.1. Classification (GTDB taxonomy): domain Bacteria; phylum Pseudomonadota; class Gammaproteobacteria; order Burkholderiales; family Burkholderiaceae_C; genus Comamonas. Next base: position 2,870 of record JAEZZU010000234.1, read on the forward strand.
TTTTGGACGCAATGGCTCGGTCAATCTGCTGCTCAATGAATGGTTCGGGTTTACCGTACCCATCATGGATGGATTGGTGGGCGTAGTGTTTGTGGAAAGCATTCACTACTTTCCGTTCATCTTGCTCAACCTTGTGGCGGCCATGCGCAATATTGATGGCGCCATGGAAGAGTCCGCACTCAACCTGGGGGCCAGAGGTTTTCGTCTGTTCCGGCGTGTGATTTTTCCGCTGGCCATGCCCGGGTATCTGGCTGGGGCTGCACTGGTGTTCGTCAAGGTGTTTGACGATCTGGGCACACCTCTGGTCATGGGGGTGACCAACATGCTGGCACCGCAGGCCTATCTGCGCATCACATCCGTAGGCATTGATGACCCGCTGGGCTATGTGATCAGCGTGATCATGATCGTGTTTTCCATCCTGGCGCTGTGGCTGGCGGCACGCATGATGAAAGGCAAGGATTACGCCACCTTGCAAAAAGGTGGCAATTCGCTGCAAAAGCGCAAGCTGACGCCATGGGAAGCACTGCTGGCGTACGGCTGGATCATTTTTGTGCTGCTGGTTACGCTGGCGCCGCACCTGGGCATTTTGCTGATGTCGTTCAGCAAGGTCTGGAGTTTCTCTGTGCTGCCTGACAGCTACACGCTGGAGCACTACACCACGGTGTTCAGTGAGTCGAGCTACATGATTACCAACACCTTGCTGTATTGCGTGCTAGCAGCGGGACTGGATGTCGTGATTGGCACTGCAATCGCCTATCTGATCCTGCGTACCCAGCTGCCAGCGCGCCAGTGGCTGGACTATCTGGCTTCCGTGGCGCTGGCCATTCCCGGCCTGGTGCTGGCCATTGGCTATCTGCGCATGTTCAAGGGCGTGGATATTCCGTTTACGGATACGCCGGTGGTCACTACGTGGGTGCTGATCATGCTGGCCTATGCCGTGCGGCGACTGCCTTATGCACTGCGCTCGTGCATGGCGGCGCTGCAGCAGGTGCATGTGTCGCTGGAAGAAGCGGCGCAAAGCCTGGGCGCCTCGCGCATGCGCACCATACAGCGCGTCATGGTGCCGCTGATGGCAGGCGGCATTCTGGCGGGCTTTGTAACCAGCTTCATCACGGCGGCGGTGGAGCTGTCGGCCACCATCATGCTGGCTTCGGCGCAAAGCCAGGCGCCGATGAGCTATGGCATCTATCTGTACATGCAAAGCATTTCGGGCCGCGGCCCCGGGGCAGCGCTGGGCGTGCTGGCCGTGGTGGTGGTCGCGCTGGGAACGTATGTGTCGCACCGCTTCGTGGAGCGTTCGCGCGCCACGGTGCAAGGTGCTTGAAGGAGTGCAAGTCATGCATCTGAACCAAGTTTCGCTGGAGTGCCGCAACATCAGTCTGAGCTACGGCACCAATGAAGTGCTCAAGGACGTGAACCTCAAGGTGGAGCCAGGTGAGTTTTTTGCCCTGCTTGGTCCGTCTGGCTCCGGCAAATCCACACTGCTGCGCCTGATTGCCGGCTTCAATCAACACCAGCACGGGCAATTGCTGGTGGATGGCAAGGACATCTCCGGCGTGCCACCCCATGCACGCAATATCGGTATGGTGTTTCAAAGTTATGCCCTGTGGCCGCACATGACAGTGTGGGACAACGTGGCCTTCGGGCTGGTGGAGCGCAAGGCTTCGCGCGCTGACATCACACGCAAAGTGACGGAGGCGCTGGAGCTGGTGGGTCTGATGGACTATGCCCAGCGTCGCCCCAGCCAGCTGTCGGGCGGTCAGCAGCAGCGCGTGGCGCTGGCACGTACCGTTGTGATTGAGCCCAAGCTGCTGTTGCTGGATGAGCCTTTGTCCAATCTGGACAAACAGCTGCGTGTGCAAATGCGCGAAGAACTCAAGAACCTGCAACGCAAGCTGGGGCTGACGACCATCTTCGTCACGCACGACCAGGAAGAGGCCATGACCACCGCGGACCGCATGGCGGTGCTGGACAACGGCATCCTGCAGCAGGTCGGCACAGCGACAGGGCTGTATGACTATCCGCAAAACCGTTTTGTGGCGAGTTTTGTGGGCACGGCGAATGTGCTTGCCGGAGAGGTGCGTGGCAAGCAGGATGAAGCCATCGAATTTGTTGTGCCTGGGCTGGGGCCCATCTCCATTCCTCGCAGTGCGGATGCTGTGCCGGCGGGGCCCGTAACTTTGGCTTTCAGGCCGCACCAGGTCAGCATCTGTGTACGCGACGAGGTGCAGGATGCCTCGCGCATATGGCTGGATGGTGTAGTGGAAAGCGTTGAGTTTCTCGGGGAATTTGCGCGTTATCGCGTACGGGTTGGCGAGATTGCTCTGATGGCGGATCAAGCGCACTATTGCGGCGTTCCCATGTTTCCGCACGGTGCGCATGTGCGACTGGGAATCGAGCCTACCCAGCTGCGTTTTTTGGCGCATTGATGCCTGCTTCTTTGACGGCTGGGATGGCGAAATTGACGGTGCCTTGCGTGAAAGGGTGCTCACGGCCGTATGGAGATCTATCAGCTCAGAGCATTTGTGACGGCGGGCAAGCTAGGCAATCTCACGCGTACAGCTGAAGCCCTGCATCTGACACAGCCTGCCATCACGGCGCAGATCAAGGCGCTCGAAGAAGAGCTGGGTGTGGCGCTGTTTGACCGCAAGCCCGGGCGCATCAGTCTGACGCGCTCTGGTGAAGTGCTGTTGCCTGAGGCTGAGTCCGTGCTTGCGGCAGCCCAGCAATTGCTCGGGGCTGCGCAAACGCTCAGGGGCGAGGTGAAAGGTCAGTTTGTACTTGGTACCCTCCATGAGGCTGAGGGTTTGCGCCTGGGGCCTCTGCTGGCGGACTTTGTCAAAGCCATGCCTTTGGTGGATATCCGCACGCGCAGTGCTGCAGCACAGGAGCTGCATGCACAGGTGGCGGCGGGTTTGCTGCATGCAGCCTTTTTCATGGGCAGCCATGTGCCACAGGATGTGCAAAGCATTGAGTTGCAGCGCGTGTATTACCGCGTGGTGGGGCCTGTGGCATGGCGTGACCGTCTGCTGCATGCGGACTGGGCAGCGCTTGCGGCCATGCCCTGGGTTTCGGCACCTGCCTCGCACCATGTCTATCGATTGATGCTGGATATGTTTGCCGGCCGTGGACTGGCCCCGCAGGTGGCGATTGAGTGTGAGGCCTATAGCAGCTGCTCGCTCAGCCTGGTGCGCAATGGTGTGGGCCTGGCTATCGTGCGGGAGGAGCAAGCCTTGCAGGCCAGTGAGCGCCAGGAGTGGCTGGTCTGGCCGCATGCCCGGCTGCAGGCGCAGCTATCCTTTATCTATCCCAGCCTGCTTGAGCACGATCCGGCGACGGTGGCCATGGTTTCCATGCTCCGCAAAATCTGGCACAAGGAGCCTGCAGGCACGCTGGCAGGGCAATAGCACCAGGCTTTTTTTGTGTTTTTCATGGGATTTCAAGAATAAACAGAGCGAATGTGGAAAAATACGCTGTTTACTCAAACTTCAACTGGAGAAATTGCCATGGGCAATAAAATCGTTACTGAAGCTGATCGCAAGCGCACCCCCCGTCCTGTTCCTCCCAAGGGCGTGACTCTGCTGGCTCAAGGCCGTGGTCAGCGCGTGAGCCTGGAGCGTGGTTCCCACACTCGCAGCAAGAAGAATCCTGGCAAGCGTGCTCACTCGGGTTAATTCCCAGCAGCACGACTGGGCTGCATAGTTCAGTCGCCAAGCAAAGCCTCAGACCTGTGTCTGGGGCTTTTTGCATTTCAGGTGGGTAGCAGTGCTCTGCAGCTCATCGCGGGGTTTTCTACCAAGGGTAGGATGCAGGGCTTAATGTCTGGATGCTGGCCGTGGGCCTGGAGAAAAGAACAAGATGAACAGTGATCTAGCCGCTGTGAATGCGCAAGCTTCGGTGGGAGTGGTGTGTCTGTGCGCGGCATGGTGCGGTGTGTGCCGCCAGTATGCGCCGGAGTTTGAAGCCCTGAAAGCCAAGTTTCCACAGGTACGCTTTGACTGGGTGGACGTCGAGGATGAAGAAGACGTGGTTGGCGACGTGGATGTAGAAACCTTTCCCACGTTGTTGATTGGGCAGGGCAGCAAAGCTTTGTTTTTTGGGCCGCTGCTGCCCCAGATTAAAGTGCTGGAGCGACTGCTGACTTCATTGCTGGCCGGTGAGGCGGGTGCGTCTGTTGCCTCTGATGAGGCCGATGCATTGTGGCAACGCGTATGCAAAAAATGGCAGTGAACCCAACAGGAATTGCATGTGCCCGACATTGCGAATCAACACTTTGCGGATACAATAAAGCATTCACGACCAAACGGGCGGATACCAACCGCCCGTTTTTTTTGGTCGGTTGCTTTTGGAGCTCGAAGCCGTCCGCAAGCAATTGCAGGATGGTTGTCGGGTTTTTCGTACTTCCGGGATTGAACTTAGCACGTGGCACTACAGCAAATTGTTGAACAAACCGTAACGGGTCTGGGCTATGACCTGGTGGAAATTGAGCGCT